>CAZWAG010000011.1:0-37371 GCA_964631845.1 uncultured Eubacterium sp. | reverse complement strand
AAATATATCCTTTTATTAAATTCTTTTTGTGCATTTTGACAAAAATATTTCAGATGTCGACCTTTTGACACCCTAATCCTATATTACAAAAAAGACAACCTCTTTCGAGGTTGCCTTCTCTTTATTCACAAAAATTATTTTGCTTTAACCTTTTTAGCACTTGACCACTTACCGTAAACCTTATTGCCCTTTGCATCTAATACATAAGCTCTAACCTTTACGTAAAGTGTCTTTTTATTCTTAATCTTACTTGACTTAACTGTGTATGTAAGTTTCTTTGTATACTTCTTAACAAGTGCGCTCTTATTCTTCTTAGCGTTCTTGCTTGTCTTGTATACTGCTACCTGATAGCCCTTTGCTCCCTTAATAGCCTTAATCTTTAACTTAAGATTCTTTGAAGATTTCTTCTTCTTGTAAATCTTCTTGATTGAAGCCTTACCCGGTGCTTTTACTGTAGCAGGTGCTCCTGTTGTAGGTGCTACTGTAGATGTTGCTGATGTAGGAGCCTGAGTAGTTGCATCTGTTGGAGCATCTGTAGGTGCCTCTGTTGGAGCATCTGTAGGTGCCTCTGTTGGAGCTTCCACAGCTTCATATGCAAATTCATTTCCTATAATTGTGACATTAAAGTTCTGCTTTGGAGCTTCTGTTCCCATTGTTCCCAAAGCGTAAATCACTCTAATATCTTCAACTTCACTTTCAAATGGAAGTTCAATTTCCTGAGGCTCATCCTTCTTTAATGATACTCTAATTGTTGCAATATCAGTCTCGTTCTCATCTGTTACTTTTACGAACACTTCTTTATCTTCATCTGATACTAATACTGCTGTAAATGTTATAGGTTTTGAAACAGGTACTTTAATGTAATTTGACTTAACCTGAATAGCCCACATTGAGTTGTCACCTTCAGAGTTACCTGAATTTTCAACTGCAACATTCCAAATATCTTCATCAACTGAAACTGTTGACTTTGATCCTGTCCATCCATTTAAGTATGAACCTTCCTCGTCAAATGTTGCACCTACTATCTCAAGATCAGGTTCTTCCTGTTCTTCTGTTGTTTCATCACCATTGTCAACTACAAATACAATTTCTGTAGCAGCTGATTCCTTATCACCCTTAACAGCTGTTACACCAATGATATATTCGCCATCTTCAGCATCTTCAAAATATTCTGCTGCATCGTAGTTTGTTACTACTGTAGTTGCAATCTTTTCACCATCAATATAAATATTATATGAATCAGCACCTTCTGATGCATTCCATACAAAGTTATATGGAAGTAATCCATCGTTTGTTGAATTAATTAAGCCTTCAACTGCTGCTGGAGCATCTATAGGAGCATCTGTTGGAGCCTCTGTAGGTGCTTCTGTTGGAGCTTCTGTTGTTTCATCATCCTTCTTTGAAGGATTTCCGGCTTTAATAATAATCTGGAATCTGTCATTTACAACTGCTGATGTTGCCTCATATACATTGTATGCATCCATTGTCAAATCTGCATAGTTAATATAAACACCAGCACCGGCAATCTGGTCAATATCATTACCATTTAATGTTGCATTAGTAAAGTCTGGCCAAATTGGAGCGTCACCTCCAGCAATCTGTGGAACAATTTCAATTCTATCTCCCAAATCATTTATTGCCTGGAATGGGAAAGCGTCCTTAACGTCACCATGAACTGCTGCAACATAATAATCTTTTTCTCCAACCTGATAGAATGTAAGATCTGCATATTCATCTTCAACCTGTGTTGGAGCCTCTGTTGTTGGTTCTGTTGGAGCCTCCGTTGTTGGTTCTGTTGGAGCCTCCGTTGTTTCTTCTATTGGAGCTTCTGTTGTTTCTTCTTCAGAAGTTTCTTCGAACACACCGAATTCATATACACTAATACCATAAGTTAATGCATTCTGACTCCATTCAGTAACAACTACTTTTACATACTGTGCTTCTGTCGCTTCAAATGTTGTTTCAACGATTACATCTTTATTATTATCTAATCCGCTTACAGATGCTACTGGTGTATCACCATATACTTCGTCTGCTCCTGCAACATAAATATCATATGCAATTGCATTTGATGCCTCCCAGTTAACAATAACACTTGAGATATTCTTAACTTCTCCAAGGTCTACACCAACCACTTCATTATCTACACTCTTGTCGGCCTGCCATTTTGAGCCATTATTACCATCTGTAATATTTTTAATATTATTTTCGTTTGATAAAGCAAAAGCTGTCTTTCCTTTTGCAATATTATCATCTGATATAACCTTTGCCTTTAATTCGGCAATTTTATTTTCAGCATCGATTTCTTCCTGTGTTTTTGCTGGAATTGTTATATCAATGCTTCCTTCACCATTTTTATCACCAAAAGCAGTATATGATACTACGATAAACTTGTATGTATTTCCAGGCTCAACAGTAATTGTATTAGTATCACCCTGAGTTCTAGCAACATTATCTACTGTTGTCATTGGCTGTACAGCCGCAGTATTGAAAACCCAACCCTTTCCTGCTGTACAAACACCATTTTCTTCTTTTACTTCTTCAAGATAAGCATAAGCCTTTGCTGTACCTTCCGGATTAGTCCAGTTTGCCCAAATTTTTCTTGTTTCAGCAATCTTTGCTTCATTAGGTGTGATTGTGATAGGTTGAACTACTACTTCTTCGTCACCTTTAACTAATTCTGTTGCAACAACCTTTAATGTATGCTGTCCAACTTCTAAGTCATCGCTCTGTCCTAAATTGATTACTTCATTAGATGTTTCTTTTCCGTCAACAGTTTTTGTGCTAGCAACCTTATCATCTATTTTCAAATCTACTGTATAAATTTTACTTGAATCTAAATTTCTAACACTATATGCAACCTGAATAAGCCAGTCAGCTTTATTACCTCTTGACTTAACATCAATTGTCATTGTATAAGGATCTTCTGTATTTCTCAGAATGTCAATATCAGCCTCTCCATCCCAATGACCTGCATATACAGCTGAAATACCTTCTACTGCATATCTGTTGCCTCCTGCGTCCACTCGGTTGTAACCTTCTTCTTCAAGGTTAATCCAACCATTTTCTGTAGATACCCATTCATCAGCTGCACTAACAACGTTTAAGCCAAAACTTGATACGACCATAGCTAAACTTAATGCAACTGCAAGTATCTTTTTCATTGTCTTATTGAGTTTCATAAATTTCTCCTTTCTTCTTTCTTTTTTTATTTCTACTCATCCCGTTCGAGTCAAAACTCTTTGGGCCAATGATAGGTATAATTTTATCACATTATTTATATCATTTCAACTAATATACCCTTGTAAGTAGCGTAAATCTAACAAATTAATATCGCATACTTATCAGAGCTTTTTATATAATAAGAGCTCCAGAGGTATTTCCTATTATAAGCCGAAAAAGCAACCCCTTTCGAGGTTGCTTTTTCGGTTTATAAAAACTATTTAGCTTTCACTTTTTTTGTTTTTGACCACTTACCGTAAACCTTAGTTCCCTTTGCATCTAATACATAAGCTCTAACCTTTACGTAAAGTGTCTTTTTGTTCTTAAGCTTGCTTGACTTAACTGTATATGTAAGCTTCTTTGTATACTTCTTAACAAGTGCACTCTTATTCTTCTTAGCATTCTTGCTTGTCTTGTATACCGCTACCTGATAGCCCTTTGCTCCCTTAATAGCCTTAATCTTTAACTTAAGATTCTTTGAAGATTTCTTCTTCTTGTAAATCTTCTTGATTGAAGCCTTACCTGGCGCTTTAACCTGAGCTGTTGTTGTTACTGGAGGTTTTACTGTTGTTGTAGGTGTCTGAGTTGTTGTCTCAGGAATATCTGCTACAACGCCTTCTACTGTAACAACAATATCAGCTGTTACCTTTACTGCATATGTTCCATCTGCGCCTGCTGCAACAACTTCACCGTTTACCTTAACTACAGGCTGGCTATCTTTCTTGAAACCATCTGAAAGTGTAAGTGTAAATGTATAATCTGCATTATATTCTACAGGATCAGTTGAACCTGTTAATGTATAACCTGTTCCTTCTGTCAATGTAACGTTAAGTTTTCTGCCTGTCTTGATTTCAACTTCAACATCGTCTGATGCATCGTATAAATCATTTTCTGCATATCTTACATAGTATACTCCAGCCTTAAGACCATCAACTGATGTTCCCTCGATCTTTGTATATACATAATCATCAAGGTCTTCATCATAAGTATCATCGTCAGCTGCTCTGTATTCCATAGCATCTGTAACACCGATAATTGAACCATCTGCATTTTCTTCTAATGTTGCATCAATTGCTGAAACTCCTTCAGGTGCATCCTGATCACCCTTATAAATTTCAAATTCATATGGCTCTGATTCGAGTCCATTGTAACTATCTGTATCTTCTATAATTGCTTTTACATAATAGATTCCAGGCAATGATGGAACTTCATCTGTATATTCACCATCTTCACTATCACTATATACGAATGTAGGTTCACCGTATTTAGCTTCTGCTGTAGGATCATATGGTCCATCGAAGTCATAAATCCATTCCTCAATTTCAATGTCTTCTGTCCATTCGTTATCTGTTGCCTTTGTGATTTCAAATGATAATGTCTTTGTTCTTGCTGTATCGCCATCACTCCAATAACAATCATCAGCCAATGTAAGAACAACATCATATGTTCCGGCTTCTACGCCACCTTTGTTTTCTGTAACTGTGTAGTCGTCTGATTCTGGTACAACAGCTGTAAGTGTTTCACCTGTATATGTCTGGCTAGGAATTGTTGGAGCATCAACTGTTCTTATTCCTGTATCACCCATAACTGCAATTTCTGTTACCTGAGCACCATATCCTACTGCGTTTGGATAATATACCTTTACATATCTAACAGCATCAATTTGAGTAACATCAAAATCTTCTGTCACAACATCAAATGGTGCATCTGCGATTTGAGCATTAAACTGTTCCTGTGTAAGTGTTCCTACTGTTACAAATTCTTTGTCTTCGCCTGCAAACTGAATCTGCTGTCCTCCCTGTTCCGGATAGCATCCGCCAACTCTGATTCTGTAGAAGACATGTACAGAATCGATCTTGCTTGGGTCAACTTCTTTACCTAAATCAATAATATAGTAACCACCTTCTGTTCCTTTTACCGGACAAACATAATCATTGCCTGAGATAACTCCGTTTGTGATATCACCAGTACCTTCTGCACTTCCATGAGTAAGATTACTATTAGGATCCGGAAGCAATTCCCATTCTTTGCCTATTGCAAAGTTCTTTGTAAGGTCTTTAATATCATCAATAACTGTTTCAACCTTTACTTCCTCACTCTGGATAGCTTCTGATACGCCACCCTCTGGAGAAACAGAAATTACGCTAACTGTATGAACACCTGATTTTACACCAGTGATTGTGTAATCCTGACCAGCATTACATTTTTCAACCTTTGGTAATGTTTCATCATCAAGGAATACGTTGTATGTATATCCATCCTGATTCTCGCCGGCTTCAACATTAAATGTAATTGAGCCATCTACTGTTGAAGATTTTGTTGAAGACACTGTAACACCTGCCGGCTTTTCAGCTGGAGCCACTTCAGTACCATCCTGTGGATTAGCTGCATAAACTGCAACTTCTGTCACCTGTGCACCCCAAGGAACACTATTGTCAATTTGAATTCTTACTTTTTTGACATTTCCTGTAATGTTTTCTTTGTCTAAAGTTGTAGAAACCATATACTGGTTTCCGTCTTCCCATGCTGTGCTTCCTCCAGTCAAACCTGTAACTGTTGCCACTGTATTAAACGCAACATCACCAAACTGAATCTTATAGCCTGATGCAGGATAGAGGTCAGCACTACCGTTTCTAAACCATACTACTACCTGATCAATGCTTGATGCAGCGTATACTTTTCCAAGATCTACCTCAATGTATCCAGGAGTATAAGTTCCTACATAACTATTCCATAAGTTGCATACACCATCTGTAAGAACTGAATAATTTGTGCTTCCTTCTTTGTAATTGCTAACTGTTGCATCCTTACCATATGCTAAGTTTGCTTCTGAAGTAAGATTCTTTTCTTCATCTGGTAATTCAACTACCTCTTTTTCAAAATCGTCTGTAATTGTTATATCTGTAATAACAAGAGTTGTATCATCAGCTGTTCCTGTAAAGTCAGCTAAAAGTAACTTGGCTGTTCCGTTAGAAGTAAACTCACCCTTTACTTCATTTTCACCCTCAACGTATGATGCTTTTACCTGTGCTGAATTTGATGCATCATCCTTAACCTTAAATGAGCCTGCTTTATCAGCTGTAAATGTTACTGTATACTGATATTCCACTCCTTCAGTCAATCCTGTAAATTCAGGCGACCAAATCTGAATTCCCCATTCGTTATTTGTTGTTTTCTGGATGTAAAGTGTCAAAGCATAATCTACAGTTGCTCCACCACCATAATACACTTCTCCGGCAGTTCCACCTGCCCCGCCTGTGTAAAATTTCCATCCACCTTCTGTTACTGTGTCATCTGTTGCTAAAGTCAAGCCTTCTGATGAACCAGCATTGACATTTTGACTTGGTACAATTGTAATGCTAGTAATTACCATAGCGATTGCACACACATAAGCCAAAAATTTCTTAAATGTTTTGCTTAGTTTCATGTTGTTCTCCTTCCTATGTTATAAATTTTTTATACTCACAAAGGACTCTCAATCCTCTGCCTAGCTTATGTATAATTTTATCATAGGAAACTGTGCAATTCAACCAATACAGCTCTATTGAAATATTTTTATTTGTGTATTTTGTACAATACCTAAAATAACAGCATTTTACATTTTATTTCCATCACATTTTGCATTATTTGCCCCATTTTTCTTGAATTTTCAACAAAAAAAGTAGTTGCTTTACCATGATTATGATAACAACTACTTTCCAATAAAAACACTTTTATTTTGTCAGTTAAGAAAAAATTTCACTATACTATTGAAGTACCAACTTAGGTGTTCTGTCAACCTTGTACAGGCCCCAGTTCTTTTCTGCCTCATCAGGATTATCTCCACCCTTCCAAGGTTCATCGAATGCTTCAAATACATAAGCAATGATTTCTTCTTCATCAATCCATTTCCAAAACTCATCATAGTACTTCTTCTGATTTTCTTCGTTAGTCTGGTTTTCACCCATCTGTGTTCCTGACAATGATTTTGTAGCCCATCCGGCTTCTGAGAACATTACAGGCTTCCCGGGGTATACCTCCTGAATCTTCTTGTACCATTCTTTGTTTTCTGCCAAAGCTTCATCTACAGAAACGCCATGCCATAATGGATATGAGTGAATACATATAATATCCATAAGCTCTGCAATTTCCGGAATTCTTGGCCACTCAAAGGCACCTTCATTAAATGTTACAGGCTTTCCAGTTTCCTCTTTTAATCTCTTTGCAAATGAAACAAGTCTTTTTACCGGAATATTGTTCGCTCCCCAGTCAGGTGTATGCTCATTACCGATTGATACAACATTTATTACATCCGGATATTTGTTTGCAATCTCAATTAGTTTGTCAATTCTTGAGTCATTCCACTTTGCTCTTTCCTTCAATTCTTCCTGAGAATAATTTGTCTTCATCCATGGGCACCATGGGTTATTTACTTCTGACTGAAGTCCCGGTCCCAACATCATCTTCATATCAAGCCCCAAGTCCTTTATTACCTGACAGGTCATCTCTGCATAGCTAATCGCATCGTACATTCTGATATATTTGATGTTTAAACCTTCTAAGATTTTTAAGTCCTCTACTATCTGATCATATGTGGGATATGTACAATCCTTTGGACTCTGTCCCTCTCTGTAGCCTGAATAACAGATTGCTCTGCCATATTCAAATTTTTCCATAACAATTTGTCCTTTCAATATACGGTCCATAGCAAATGTCCTAAAACATTTGCTACAACCTTTTTCCTTTATCTATCCAAGCACAACCTTTATTGTTGCTTCATCGCCAAGCTTATCAACATCTTCCTTGGCAATTGTATCTGTGTCACCATACTTTTTACCGTCAACGTAAATCTCTTTTACTCTGTAATTTCCTGCTTCAAGATTTGCTTCATTGACATATGTAACATGAATGTTCACACCTCTAAACATACAGCTTGCCGAAGCCTTTCCCTCTGCGAACTGACAAGCCAAAAGCTTTGGCTCAAACTTTAATGCGCCAAGGCTTCCCTTAACACCATACATTTCATTTAATACTGTAAGTAATAACCAGCTGGCTGCACCTGTCAGATAGTGATACATTCCACGGCCTCGCTGATTTACATATTCAGGCACACCAGGGTAAATTTCGCTCACATTGTAGTCATTGCAATGCTTGTAAAGTGTGTTTATCACCTTGTAGCCTTCTTTTGCGTAACCACGACTGTATAATGCATTTGCGTACATTGTTGCCATATGGCAGAACACCGCACCGTTTTCCTTATGTCCAAAGGCAAAACCAAATGCTCTTCCAAGGTCTGCCTTTACCTCCTTAAAGTCAGTATTTAATCTGTATCCACCGATTTTTTCGTCATACAAATATTTGTCTGCGGCCTTTGTAATACTCTGAACCTGCTCCTCTGTAGCGATGTTTTCCATGATTGTAAACACCTGACTTGTGAGCATCATTCTGGCACCTGATTCAAAATCACCTTCAACAGCTTTACCACTATTGTCATAATATCCGTTGAACCAGTTAAATCCTTCCTTGTCGCCGGTCCACTCTGTGTCGCGAATATGCTCTGCAACCCACTGTGACATCTTTTCAAGTGTATCTGCAAGCCTGTCGCACTCTACATTAACCTTTTCACCACTAATCTGGTGCTTAACTGTCTCGCAGTATCTGTCTAGAACTGCATTTTTCTCGCCAATGCTGTCATATACAGTTGGGTCAACCTCTAATAATAAGAGTATTTCTTTTGCAAGTAAAACTGTGCTCTTTCCTGTCTTTTCTGAGTATGCTCTGATGTCCTTTGCAAGAGAACCAAGGTTTCCACCGTAAAGTGCTGTGAACGCAACACTCTCGCCTCTCTCATCAGCCATATCAAGAGCGTCATTCCAGTCTGCGCCACGAATCCTGATATGGTTGTGTTCTCCTACATCATAGAACGATGTGAGATGCTGAATGAGCATATGCTCGAGAACTGTTCCTGTGTATGGAGTTGCTTTTTCATCAAGCTGTTTATTTCCCTGAGCATCGCTCCAATCGAAGTCCTTGCCTTCTCCTCTGCACACCTGAATATCCTTGAAATATGTATTTTCTTCTGTCAAAAATTCAATATCGCCTGTCTGCTGTATGTACAATTCTGTTGTGAGATATGGCCATGCTCCATGGTCCATCCAAACTCTTGTGATGTTGTTTCTGTCTGCGATGAACTCACCCTGCTTGGAGCCTATGATTGTAGCATTTGTTCCGTCAAATCTCACACCGCCAAAATTGTCTATGAGCATCTGGCGAACCTGTTCAGGCTCCATAATGAGCAGTGCCAGGCAATCCTGCCACAAGTCTCTCCATCCTCTTCCACCTTTTCCATAATCATGATGTGGAAGGAATGAACATCCATAAATTCTGCGCAGCATTGGCTGGAAATTAACCCAGTGCATCCAGTTGTCAAAATCAGTGTCAGCTGAATTGTAGCTAACATTAATTTTTTCCTGCCAATAATTTTTTGTCTCTTCTAAATATTTATCAAAATGCTTTGTTATAAGATATTTCTTACTAAGCTCATTAATTTCATCCTCTGATGTTCCATATCCAAGGGCAACTAAATATGTTTTGCTCTCACCCGGCTTTATTTCACAGTCGTTAAATCTGATTGCTGCGACTGTTTCATATCCGTCAACCTGCTCTCCTGCTTTGTAAGGAAGAGGTTTATTTTTCGCCACATAATATGGATTTTCAAAGTTACCGCCATTTCCAATAAACTCCTCTGCAACAGGACAAAAGCTTACCGGAGATACCATTTCACCATTAACATCCTCTTTTGCCAACGCTCCATAAAAGACAGTATTTTTGTTATGTCCCCTCTCATCAAATGTAAGAGTTGGATAAATCATAATACCATTTTTTACTGTAAAGGTTCTGTGCAAAAGTGATGTAACGTGTCTGTGATCTCTTATGTTTGATGCAGAACGCGCATACATTGGAATTGCAACAGTAGCTGTTATTTTCTGTGTTTTGTCAGATGTGTTTGTAATCACAAACTTTGTGAGTTCAACCTTTTCATCTGTGTTTGGCACATATGAAGTCATAGTTGCTTTAAGCCCCATTTCATTTGACTTTCTTTCAACCTGATGCCACATGATACCCGCTGTCAATTTTACATCTTCCTTGTCATCTTCAAACAGCTTTGCCTGCTGTTTGCTTGAACGTCCCGTAACTGACCATGCACCTTTTCCATCTACATAAACCCAAAAGTTTCTACTTGATTTGTTATTGTGAAGATTTTCGCTGCTGACCGGTTCCAACAAAAATGTGTTCTGGTCAAGCTTTATATCCCCGCCCAAATCAGGTGTGATTGCACTCATCATTCCGGCTTCATTTGCCAGTGGGAAATACATGTAACTAGTCAAATCAGGATTGTCCAATGTAAATGTACCTTTGTTATCTAAATACTTTAATTCACTCATACCTTTCTCCTAATTTCCTGCTTGTTTACCAATAAAAACGTTATTATTTTTTTATACAAAAAGGGGCAGTCCAAATATTTTAAAACAATTATGTTGTATTTCATCTGAGCTGCCCTTATATTGTTTTTATTTATTTACTCAAAATAAACTGTGATTGCTGAAATCTTTCCGTCACGGATATCTTCAGCTGTCTGTCCAACGATTTTACCTTCTGTAGCTACAGTCTGACCATCAATTTCAATCCTTGAAATCTTTGCTCCGTCAGCACCATATGTGCTCTTTCCTGTATTGTTTACATATGTAACATCGCATGTAGACAATAATCTAAATGATACCTTTCCTTCATCGAATAACCAATCAGCAAGCTTTGGATCGAAGTTTAATACAAGCTGTCCATCCTCGTATGTAAATACCTTCTGACCCATGAACATCTGAATCCACATTGAAATCATTTCTGTAGTCGAACCTGAAAGTCTGGCTACGAAACCTCTTCCGTGGATGTCCGGATTTGGATTGACACTCGCTGCAAGGAATGATGAATTTTCAAGTGTGCTTCTTCCATACATATTTGGATCTAAGAATGGAATAAGTGCTCTTGTAATTGTATCATAATATTCATCGTAAAGTCCTGCTTTAATCATTGCAAGAATGTACTTGTATTCCATATGTAAGAATACATTTTCTCTTTCCTGCCAACCTGGTGTAAATGCACGGCAACGTCCATTTTCCATTGAGCATTCTTCAATTGAAGCAGATGTCTTGTACATTGCAAGCTTTTCATCATAAAGTCCTGTTTCTTTAACTTTATTGAATAACTCTCTAGCTTCGTCTGTACCAATGTAACCCATCATTCTAGCCGGACCTTCAAGGAAATATGGAAGCATTTCTGTCTTGAATGCTTTAACCTTTGCCTTCTGAAGTCCATAATGGCTCATTACAGGATTTCCGTCAGCATCTACTACAGGCTCGAAATCAACTGCTTCATGAGTAAGGTATGTAGGAACAATTCCGTTACCCATCTCAATAGCCTTTTCGATACCCTTTTCAATCTTTTCGGCAAATGCCTTAAATACTTCTACGATATGTGCTCTTGATACAGCAACCTCTTCACCGCTAAAGTATAATTTAATAGAATCTCTGTATTCTTCTCTGATTGTAGCAACCTTATCCCAATAATCGAAATCATTAAGACTTCCTGCATTGAATTCATCTAAAGCAGCCTTTACTGCATCTAAATATTTTGCAATTTCTGCCGGGAATACTACATCGCCTTCACCCTCAAATTTGTCAATGATGAAGTTAACTAATCTCTTTAATTCAAATGTTTCCGGTGTACCTGAACCAAATAATCCAGGAAGACCGTTCATAGCATCGTTCCAGCCCGGCTTTCCACCTTCCATTTCAACACCAATACCATCAACGTCAAGCTGTGCAAACTTGCTTAGTGCGAGAGTTACCATCTTAACTGCCAATGTAGTATGGTATGTCTTCTGGTCTTTTGTCTGTAACCAGTTTGTAGCCCACTTGTTAAAGCCTGGTCTGGCCATCTTCTCTTCGTATTCAACCTCCATACCGTACTGACGTACATTACCCTGTTTGTTGATTACGTACTTTTCATCTCTTGGAACTACGATTGCAACACTGTCATAGAACTTGTATGTATCATCTTCAAAGAGCATTTCCTCAACTTTATCAGGAAATACCGAAAGATAATTGTCTACCAAATCCATACTGTAATCCCAGTGATCGCTCCAATATCCCTCAGCAAAACCTGCTTCAATATTCTGGTCACATTCATTTAAAATATTTGCAATAAAATCTCCGTCATCACAATTGAGCTTCAACTGTAATTTTGCAATTGTATTTGAAATCTGTCCAGGTGTAAACTTGCCTGCAACAATCTTCTGAATTGCTGAATCGTCACCGTCAATTGAGTCAGCCACATACTTCTTAACTGTATCTAAGCTCTCTTCCTTAACATTGAAAAGACTTGGTCTAACCTCAAGTGGATTGTAACCATCAGCCTGTACAAGACTGAAGAATGTCTTTACGTTGAAATCTCCAACGTCTTTGTTAAAGAATACGTCGTTTCTTCTGTTCTGTGAAACATCACGGAAGTTACCATTACCCTGTGAATAATATTCAGCAGCGATTGAGAAGAAGTTGTAATCTCTCTCAGGATCACCGTGTTTACGGCTGAACAAATGGATAATAGATTTATTTCCATCCTTGTTTAATACATATGGATAACCGCCACGAAGGAAGTTATCAAGGTAACACTGCT
The DNA here is from genome assembly GCA_964631845.1 of uncultured Eubacterium sp. GTDB lineage: Bacteria > Bacillota > Clostridia > Lachnospirales > Lachnospiraceae > Eubacterium_G. Next base: position 24,441 of record CAZWAG010000011.1, on the reverse strand, counting down.
CAATATACTGGTCAAATATACCGGCTGCTGTGTGTGTCTTTACATCTGATGTAAAGCTTTCAGCTAATTCTTCAGCTTCATCAAATTTTGCTGCAATATAACCATCACCACAGAATGTATCAAGCTTTGCATTAATCTGTTCAACCGAACCTGCATAACCGATCATTGTATCAAATGTGATAGCTTCTCCTGCTGCAACTGTTTCTTTAAATGGTGTAAATCCACAAGGAATCTTGTTTGCGAAGCACTGTTCCTTTGCAAGAACGCCTTCAATGTTTCCTTCAATAAAGTTTACAGGTGTCATAAGTGATAAGTCATATCCATAAACTGTATCAACATCATATATAACATCCTGGAGCTTACCATCTCTTATTGTGAGGTAATAATAACCACCTTCTACTTCAGATACTTCAGCTGAGTCCTTTGTAGAAGCTCTAAGTGTATAATATGGAACCTTGTTATCAATATTCTTGATATATGCCCAACTCTTAAATAAGTTTGACATTTCCTTGAACTCACCATTTGAAATACCTGACATGATAATCTTTGGAAGACCATCGATAACCTCGATATCCTTTGCGCTGTCTGTAATGTTCTTTACAGATACCTGACGCACAAGAGCTCCGATGCTCTCATTAGGAAGAACGAAGTAATTTACAGTAACTTCAATACCGTATTTTTCATTTCTTTCAATTACTTTAAAGCTGTTTTTGTTCATTCTAATCTGACGCTTTGCTTCATCTTCATATTTGAAGAATGGCTCATAGTATTCGCCGTCAATCTTTAAGAATGTTCTAAAGCCTTTAACCTGTGTGTTTTCAAATGCTGTATTAGCTGAGTTAAATTCCATGATGGCATTGCCCTTATTGTCAATACCAAAGCTGTTCATTCCCTGGCCTCTGTTTGTGTAGAATGTCCACATTGGAATTCCCTTTACACCTGCTAAGCCTGGTAAAAAGCTTGAAAATGCTGGCTTTCTGTCATAATCATCAATGACGAAAGTCTTTCCCTCAAGTCTGTAATTATCCATTTCAATCTCCTTGTGAATTAAATTCATCTTTATTATTTCGCTTTTTGCTTATTGTTTTCTATATTTATTTTCTCTTTCCACATGAGCTTCTGTAAACCATTTTTGGAGAGAGCTTCGTAACTGTACCACTCTTGTCTCCTTCATCATTTAACAATCTAAAAAGCTCATTTGCACTAGCGCTACCCATTTCTGTAATAGGGCTGTGTACTGTTGTGAGAGGAACCTTATAGTATGCACTGATTGTGCTGTCATCGTATCCGATAATGCTGACATCATTTGGAACACTGTATCCAACATCCTCGAGAGCTGAAATACATCCCCATGCCATTTCGTCATTGGCACAGAACATTGCGTCAGGCAGTTCAACACCACTAGACAATAACGCTCTCATCTCACTGTATGCTAATGCTTCTTCATAATATCCTCTTAGAACTATATTCTGGTCAATTTCAAGGCCGTTCTTTTCCATCATTTCAACATATCCCTGATAACGATGGTTGTCATCACCTGATTCATTACCATGCATATATCCGATACGCTTGTGACCTAATTTAATCAAATGATCTACTGCCATTGATGCTCCCAATTTGTCATCAACTAAAACGCCTGAAATATTTTTTCCTTTGCTATCTCTATCAATGAATACCATAGGAATATTTACTGTTGCGATTCTCTTTACATAGTCGCCTGTCAAATCTTCATGATATATAATTGCTCCTGCTACGCCTGATGCAATTATCATTCTATATATTTCGTCCGGTGAATTATCATTACTTACATAAATGTTAAGAAGATAATTGTTCAACTTACACTGCAGATGAATTGCCTGAGTTAAAACCTTATAAAAATCTCCCTGTAAGCTTGTCAAAAAGAGGCCTATTGTATTCTTTCTATTTGATTTTAACAACTTCGCATTCATATTTGGAATATAATGAAGTTTTTCAACAGCAGCTAATACCTTCTGTTTTGTTTCCTCGCTTACTATGTCTGCATTATTAAATACATTTGACACTGTGGATATCGCAACTCCTGCTTCCTTTGCAACATCTTTTATTGTTACCATAATACAATCTCCTCCTTTTCAAGTGAAACTGCTTTTAATTTATCTTTTTTATTGCCGCCCGCCTTAGCAGGCGGTAATAATATTGTTAATTTTTACTGATATACTCTTACGTAATCTACATACATATAATCTTCATATGTATTGTTTCCAACTGATGTCCAGTACTGTGAACCAACGCTTCCACCTAATGTACCACCGATTGCACAGTTGAGAATTAAGTAGAATGGCTGATTGTATGGCCAGATATCAACGTTTGAGTTTCCGTCAGCTATTGCTGAATACACATCAGGATCGTATGTCCATGTATATTTTCCGTCAATATAGAACTTGATAACCTGTTCATCCCACTCAATACCATAAGTATGGTATGCACTGGTTGCAGTTGAAACAGTTGTATGCTTAAACTTGTTTCCTGTACTTGAAGACATTCCGTTAAATCTGTTACAGTGAATCGACTGTGGAATAATCGTCTTTGTTATATCCTTTGTTGTCTCAAGTACATCTATTTCTCCACAAAGTGGCCAGGCATTACTTGAACCTAACATCCAACATGCAGCCCATGTTCCCTGTCCCTTTGGAAGCTTAGCTCTAAATTCAATACGGCCATACTTAAATGTTTTCTTGTTCTTTGTATACATTCTTGTTGATGTATACTTTTCAGCTACATTGTTTGTTGTATATCTTGGAATAATTACAAGGTTGGTTCCATTAAGTTTAACATTGTCACCTGCTGTGTAATACTGAAGCTCTTTATTTCCCCAACCTGGTGGATTTCCATGACCAGTCTCATATGTCCAGTTAGTTAAAAGCTTATTTGTATCAGTATAGTTAAATTCATCACTCCATATAAACTTATATGTCTTTTCTGCTTTAACTGAAGAATAAGACGAGCTCTTTGTAGAGTTATTTCCATAAGCTTTAACCTTGAAGTAGTATTTTGAACCGTTAACTAAACCCGTGATTACTTTTGAAGTTGTGCTTCCACCTTTTACCTTAACGCTCTTAAATCCGCTTGTTGCATTTGTTGAGTAATATACATAGTAACCTGTAGCACCCTTTGCTTTTTTCCATGTAACTTTAATGCTGTTACATGTTGCGTCAGCAAGGCTTGTACGTGCTGCATCAACGATTGTTACTTTAGCCGGATTAACTGTAACCTTAACCTTCTTTGAGCTTGAACCCTGTTTTACTTTTATTGTTGCTTTACCTGACTTAACACCCTTTACTGTGATAATGGTATTCTTGCCGGTTTTTTTAACTTTAGTAACTTTAGCAATCTTTTTGTTTGATGATGTAGCCTTTACACCTGTTCCCTTTACCATAATCTGGTCTGACTTGCCGTAGTTCACTTTGATACTCTTACCAATCATGATTTTTACAGCAGCCTCTGTCTTTGTAGGTGTAACTGTAATAAGAGCCATCACCATAGACAATGCTACAACAACTGAAGTAATTTTCTTCAATGTCTTCATTTTCTTCCTCCTTTTATTCACCAGTGATACCTGTATTTTCGATACCCTGAATAAACTGTTTCTGTACTAATGCGTACAGTAATAATAATGGTGCGATTGAAATAAGTGTTGCAGCCATCTTCTGTGCTTCGTTGATACTACTTGAAACACCTCCGGCTCCATTATCAAATAATGATAAGTTAATTGGAACCAATTCAACTGCACTTCTTAACATTGTGTTTGTTGTATATGTTTCATTCCAGTTAAATACGAATGAAAACAGGAATACAACAAGAATTGTTGACATTGATAATCTAATTGCTACATGATAGAACACCTTTAATGAACCGGCACCGTCAATCATAGCCGCCTCGTCAAGTGACTTTGGAATCATGTTAAAGAAATTGTAGAATATCAAAACTAACATTGTAGAATATGTGCCCTGTCCCAATAATGCCATTATGAACTGTGGCCATATACTACCAATCAACTTGATACCTGTCCAAGTATATAACTGATTGAAAATCATAAGTCTTGGTACTGTCAAAAGAGGGACTGGCAAAATGAATGCAAGTATCAACATGATGTACCATACATTTCTACCCTTGAATGTATATCTGGATAAAGCAAAACCTGTAGTTGCTGAAACAATTGTCTGACCTACAGCTAATAAAGCTGAGAACCAAAGTGAATTGATCATTGATGTAGGTACATTTAATGTTTTTATAGCACTTTCAAAGTTTTCTAATGTAGCATGCTTTGCAATCCATGTAATAGATGGATCAATCAAGTCTGCTGCAGTCATTACTGACTTTGATATCATTTCAAAAATAGGCTCTAAATATACATATCCGATACAAATTAATAAGAAATAAATTGCAATCTTAGATATGATATTTACTGCTTTTAATTTTTTTATTTTGGCAAAGGTGATTTTAGACAAATCCATCTTCTTTGCACTAGACTTTTTATTTGCCATATAACCTTGCCTCCTTCTTCTGATGTCTTCTCTGAACAGCCATTCTTCTCTGCTGCTGTTTATCTAACTTCTTCAGCTTCTTCTCCTGCTTCTGACGAGCCTTAATATCTTTTGGCTTCTTATTTCTGAAGAGTAAGAATACTATACCTATGATTAATAACGCTACCACACTGTAAATCCATGAGTATGTAGCCGCGAATCCCAAACCACCGTTTGTATCACTTGTAGCTTCCTCAATCAACTCATAAACCGGATTGATTGCATTGTACATACCTAACTGGATTACTGTAAATACTGTGATAATAAGTCCTGTTTCTTTTACCATTGGAATTGTAATCTTCCACATAATCTGCCATGCATTCGCCGAGTCAATCTTAGCAGCCTCATAAATACTTGGGTTGATTTTTTGTAAACCGTTAATAAACAATACAATTGGAATACCCGTAAACCAAAGTATAATTGATAACTGACCGAATACTGAAGCCAATCCATTTGCCAATGCAGGTGAATAACTATCAATAATCTGCATAATAAATATGTTAGAATATGGATTTATTACTTCTCCTGTTACAGCGTTTGCTGCTGAAGCATCCTGTACTGATAATAACTGGCTCATTACAGGACCTGACATGATAATAACAGGAAGGAAATAAATTGTTCTCAAAATACTCTTACCTGTATTTATCTTATTTAATAAGTAAGCAATAATGAATGATAATACTACTACGATAAATGTATATGGCACTATCATTTTTAAATAATTAAGCAACGCAGGCACAAATGTTTCATTACTAAAGAATGCTGTCTGGTAGTTGCTTAAGCCTACCCAATTAATTTCATAACCTTTAATTGTTGATTTTACATTTGTAAAACTCAAGTAAATAGTCATAAGGAATGGGAATAAAGTGAAAACTAAAAATCCAATAATCCAAGGCATCATAAATGCATAACCTGCTCTGTCTTGTCTCTGCTGGTATGTACGCATTCCTTTTACCTTTGGACCTGCTGGTTTAGCAGCTTTTTTCTTAGCCTTTTTGCTCTTTTTGTCTTTCTTTACCGCCTCTTCCTTAGCCGGCTCTTCGCTAACCTCTTCCTTAACCGGAGTTGGTGCTGGCACTGGTGTAGGTGCTGGAGCTGGAGCAGGCGCATTGTCTTTTGCCGCTCTCATTCTAGAATACAAGCTTCCGGCTGAAGCTTCTTCCGGCTCTTTACTAACCTCCGGCTCAGCTACCGGCTCGTGAATCGGTTCTTCACTAACTTCAGGCTCAGCTGTTGTCTCATAAGTTGGTTCATAACCAACCTCTGGTTCAACTGCTGGCTCATAAGCTGGCTCTTCATCGTCTTCATTAAAAGTATCTTCCATTGAAGCTGCTGCCCTCATTCTTGCAAATGGGTCATTTTCAACCTGTGGCTCATATGATTCTTCCTCTGTTTCTTCAGGTTCTTCTTCATATGTATCCTCCATTGAAGCTGCTGCCCTCATTCTTGCAAATGGGTCATCTTCAACTTGTGGCTCATATGATTCTTCCTCTGTTTCTTCAGGCTCTTCTTCATATGTATCCTCCATTGAAGCTGCTGCTCTCATTCTTGCGAACGGATCATCTTCTACGGAAGAATTATAATTTTCTTCCGCAGGAGTATTTTCTTCTGTCTCAGGTTCTTCAAATCCCATCATACGTCTTCTAATGTCCATTTCATCCGTTGGGGTTGTTCTATTCATTTCGTCTGACATTACTTAACACCCCCTTCTATTACTTTTGTACTTAAAGCGTCAACGCTATTTCCATTAACGTCAACTGCGCTGTCTGTATAATTTATTATAATTGCTTTGACATCGTCACCTTTTTTGTACTCGTTAACAATAACACCGTCTTCTACAACTTTTCTGCCTGTCCATGTATATCCAATAACCTGTGATAATGGCTCATTTACTGTTGTGTAAATGTTAGTAATAATATCCTTGTACTGAGCATACTCTGTTGAGTAGAAATCTGCTGATGCTGTTGAAGCCAGCAAATATGATGGCTCTTTTGTAAGTACAAATGATGGTGAAATATTGTAGTCAACCATCTTTAACATATCTGATGTTGAGTAGAATGAGAAGTTTGAATATGGTGCGTAAACTTCCATAGTACCGTTGAGTACCATCTGTAAGAATGGCACTGTATCTGTTTCATATACGTACTGTGATGTTCCTACAGGTGACTGTAAGTAACGATCTGTGTACTTCCACAAATACTGGTTAGGATTTACTAAGTTAAGCTTAGCATCTTTCATTCCTTCTAAAGACTTCTGATACATTTCTACTGCCTTTGAAACTGTAGTTCCTGTTCCGTCACTGTTATATGAACTTACCAATGTGTTTGATGAGCCATCAATTGTAAATGACTTACTATAGCCTTTTACAGAATTGAACAAGCTTGTCATCCACTTTGCAGTCTTTGTAGGGGCTGCAAATCCATACGTTGTAACCGGAGCATTCTTTGGAAGATTTGCTGACTTGTCAACCTCTAAGTACTTTGTATTTAAGTGCTTAGCTGAGTTGTTGTAATAACTCATCATATCTTCATTTATTGTTGTGAAATCTCGTGAAAATGAGATATCAATATTCTGTTTAGCAAAATCTGTAATCAAATTCTTGAAGTCATTTTCTTTTCCAATGTCACCGGAGAAGACCATTTCTGCCGGTTTAGCTAATGTTTCTCCGTTCTTCTGCCATCCAATGAGACCTGAATTGATATTTTTAATTCCTGATTTTGTTAAAGAAGAAAGTATATCTTTTACATCATTAGTGCTTGTAACAGTAACCTGCTGTGTAGAGAACACACCCTTCTTTGAATCTGACATAAGGAAGTCAATTCTAATCGGAATATCACTACCGTTACCTTCTTTTTCTGTTAAAACACCTTCTTTAATCAAGTGATTTCTATAAGCCTGTGCCATACCCGTATAATCAGCAGCAGGAGTACCATCACTTCCATCGCCACTTAAGAACTGGTATGTTATATCGATGTCAAATTCATTCATCTTATCCTGAATCTTACGGTATGAATCACCAGCCTGGTTTGTAACCTGGTAATATTCAGAATTGTATTTGAATTTTGCATAAGCAAATGTGTACTTGATCTGATTCTTTTCAGTTGAAGATGGTGTAACTTGTATAGTCATATATTCGTCACCGCCATCTGCGTATGCAACAAATGCTGCCTGTGTTCCATCACCATGTGAAACACCAAATACCGGCATTGATGGATTCTTAACCGGAACTGAGTTGTCTAATGATGAATAGTAATATAAGTCTGTTGATGGATCTGCTCCATAAACATCACCTTCATAATCTGTAAACTTAGCTTTATTTGTTGCGAATCTGATTAAGCTTCCGCTTCCATCCGGAACAAGCACATATCCCGGAACAAGCTTCTTTGATTCAGCCTTGTCCCACTTTTCTGTTTCATTATTGTAGTAAAGAACCTTACCACCTGATGCACCCATAAATGGAGCAATAATTACACTTGAAATCTTAGATCTTGTTTCACCTGTAATTTCTTCATATGGAACATTGAAATTGATAGTTCCATCTTCACCAAATGTGATATATACGTTGATTCCAACATCCTCACCTTCGATATCAAAGATACATTCTAACAACCATTTGCTACCATCTTTTTCAACCTTTTTAAGTTCGTTTGAATAACCGTCTTTTTTCTTTTCAGCTGCAGATGATACTCTTGTAGTTGTCATACCATCGCCATCACCTGTGAAGTATTCAACTGTAATAAGTGAATTTGCCATTGCAAGATACAAGCTGTTCAAAGAATCTTCTTTTGGAGTATTTGCCAATTCTTTTACCTGAGCAACTGTAAGCCCCTCATCATCAGCAAATTCTTCAATTGCTTCTTTTCCTTCTACAACAGCTTCTCGTGCATTCTCAATCTGTTTTGCGAAAGGAGCATCAAGACCTGTCTTCCATATATATCCATTGTCCTTGTTTTCTACTGCGATAATATCTCTATCATCTCTAAAATAGAATTTATAATCATCTGTCTCATACTTTAATTCGTATCCCTTGACATTTGATTTTTCTTTAGCCCGCTCTGGAGCCATTCTAGTATCTCTGTTTGTGTTGAGGTAAGCTGCAGATACTGCTGCACCTACCATAAGGACGCATAAGAGACATACAACACTTGCAAATACTTTAATTTTTCTTTTACTTGCCTGAGACATTTCTTATAACCTCCTTTCCAACTGTTAATAAGAAGTCTGATAACTGTTCCCACATAATTATTACGATAAGAACAACTATAGCTGCTATTAACATAAACACTGCTGTAATTATTAAGCTGACTACTGTATTTTTGAAATCATAATCATGTACAGTAGATAACCCTTCAAAGATAACTGATATCGTCCAAGTGCCACCAACTATCATAATAACTGTTAATATAAATGATTCATTATATGTAAGTACATATGACATTCCAATAGTTGCAATCATTGCAAACATTAGTGGCATAACACCGTATGCAGGAATCATATAAACCTGTTTGAATGTACCATCACCATCTGTGATTGATGTAACTAAGTAGTTACATACTACAAACAGGATTAAGATAGCAAAGAAACCAACTACTACAGCTCCTATATCCATATCTTCAATATCAGTAAACTGATAAATGAATCCCTTGCTAGTCTGGTAAACCATATAAACTGCAAAGAATACAATGTAGATAATTGTAGCTGCGATAATAGAACCATTCTTTCCTACTCTAATATCGTAGTATCTGTTGATTGGATGTCTTGCACACTTGAATGCGTATCCAATTTCACCGATTACCGGTGTATTCTTTAACCTGTCACCAACTTTTTTCTTGAACTTACCAATCTTATTCTTTCTATCAAGAAGACCGATTACAATCTTCAAAACAATAAGAATAATGATAATAACAAGAACACCACCTAAGTATTTCTGGATTGCCTTATTTCTAACTTCCCAGAAAGCATCTGAATATCCTTCTCTGTTTCCGGCAATCTTAAAATCCATCATGGCTTCATCATATCTCTCATCATTAAAATATGCTTTTGCAACACCATTATGTGCTAAAACAGACATCTGGTTAAGTCTAAGTACATCGCTCCAGTCTGCAAGAGCTGCTTCGTATTCACCCTCTTCATATTCGTTGAGCGCTTTATAAATTGTTGTAGCGTACTCTGTAGGAGTGAACGACTGTAAATAACCCTTTTCACCATCTGCTGTCCATAAGTTACCTGACTTATCTACAGCAATTGTAGAAAGTGATGTGAATAAACCGGATACATCCAAGTCTAATACCTGTGCACCTAACTGGAATATTAATTCACCGGATTTTGTATAAGCTGCGATAAAACCTTTTGAATCACATGTATAAATGATACCTGTTTCATCAACTGTTACGTCTGTAAGTGAGTTTGTACAGATTACAGGATTACCAAACATATTCTTTCCATCTGTACTATGCTTCTTTAACAAGTCATCGCCCTTACCCATACATACTGAATAAGCTGTACCATTTGAATCTACAAAAATATTTGCAAATGTTGATGGTGTTGTATTAAGCAGCGCTGAGTTCTTTTCCTGTTTTTTATTGTAAATAAGTTTCAAGAACATCTGCTGTGGTGTAAGCTTTGTCTTGTTTGATGTAAAGTAACCAAGGAATTCACCTGTGTTTGCCAACTGGATTACACCAGTGTAAACACCTTCTGATACGATGTATAAGTTGTTACCACTATCTACTGCAACCTTTGATGGTTCGTAGTTTGTATCAGCAAAGATTGGTGCTGTAGGCTTATCATACTGACCTACATAATTGAAATCCTTGTCAAATCTGAATACTGTTTTTGCTCCAGTATCAGCAATATACAGTTCACCTTCTGCAGTTCTGAAAATACCTTTTGGTGTATCAAAACCTTTAAATTCTTTATTTATTACATTTTCGTTGTTAATTTCTCTAACAACTTTTTCTGTATCGAGATTGTATACTACAATTCTCTGATTACCAGTATCTACTATATATATATTGTTATCTTCATCAATAACCATATCAGCCGGATTTGTTAATCCGAGTGTTGTAATAGTTCTATCTGGTAAATATGCATCCTGAGTACGTACCAATTCTTCTTCGTCATCAAGTGTATATGTATAACTTGTAGCCTGTGAAGCAGCAACCGGCAATACTGATAATGCTGTCATGATCAGTGCTAGAAGTAGCACTGATGATTTTCTCAATAACTTTCTCATCGTGCCCCTCCTTATTTAATACCTGAACTACTCATTGTGTTCATAACCTTAGACTGCATTGAAATGAATATAATTAAGTTTGGAATAAACATAAGCAGGTTGGCTGCGGCAACCATACCGGAGGCGGCAACTGCATTGTTAGTTCCGATAGAACCTACATAGTAAGTCAATGTTCTTAATGCTTCATTTGTAATATAGTTGTTTGATGTTTCAACATTGCCCCATACCTGCTGGAATGTCAACACTACTGATGTAGCAAGCGCTGGCTTTGCAAGTGGGATAATAATTTTTCTTAAGATTGTTATATCTCCGGCACCATCCACTACGGCTGCCTCTATCAAGGCATCCGGAATACCGTCTACGAACTGCTTTACAAGGAAAAGACCTACAGGTAAAGCGATAAGCGGAAGAATATGTGCAAACCATGTGTTGTAAGCACCAATCTTTACAATAATCAAATATCTAGGGATTGCAACGGCTGTAGCTACGAACATAAGAGCTGCCTGGTTGATTTCCCATAAAGCGCCTTTGATTTTAAATTTCTTCTTTGAGAAAACATATGCCGCCATAATTGTGATAATCAAGTTAAGAACTACAGTAAGCAATGTTACAATCAAAGAGTTTAATAAATATCTCGACATTGGAATACCTGTAGAACCTGATAAGTTTAAGAGGTTTCTAAAGTTGTCCAATGTTGGATTGTATACAAAAATTGATGGTGGGAATCTAAACAATTCACCAAGTGGCTTAAACGCATTACATATTATGAATACTACAGGAAGAATCATAAATAATGATAATGGGAAAGCTATAATATGGAATTTAATCTGACCAGTCGAAAATCTGCTCGGATTAATTCTATTACCTTGAAAATTAGCCATTTATGTTTCCTCCTTTCTAATAAACATCTTTTTCTGTAAATAATGCGTTTGCAACCTTACTACATACCCATACCAGACATAGCAATGCAACTGAAATAGCTGCTGCATAACCCATCTCGTATCTTACGTATGCAAAATCGTCAATGTGGTTGGCAATCAACTGCCCGGAATAATCCGGAGTTGGGTTAGCACCTGCAAGCGCTACACCAATCCAGCCCATGTTGAACGCATTTACGATAGCCATTACGGCACCGAATAACATCTGTGGCTTCATAGATGGTATTGTGATGTAAATAATTTCCTGTGCTCTGTTCTTAATACCATCCACATATGCAGCTTCGTACAATTCCTGATCGATATTCATAATACCGGAAAGCATAGATAAGAATCCGATACCCATTGATGACCACAATGATACGAAAATCATAATCTGCATAAAGTAATCTGATGAAATCAACCACTGTATTGGTTGATTAATAATTCCAAATTTTTGCAGGTACGCATTTGCAAGTCCCTGCTGGTCACCTGAGAAGATCATCTTCCAAATAACCTGAATCATGAGCTGACCTACCATTGAAGGTGTGTACATTGCAAGTGCATATACTGTTCTAAATCTTGGTGTTACCTGTGCAAGTATCCAAGCCATAAGGAAAGAAAGAACATATCCTCCTACACCTACTACAATGGCATACAAAATTGTATTTGGTAATACGTACTTCATAAATACTTCGTCGCCTGTAATCAATGTAATGAAGTTGTTCATGCCCGCAAACTTCGGTGTGTTGATAACATCAAAGTATGTGAGCGAAAGTCCCATTGCTATGATGATTGGTAACAAAATGAATGTGAAGAACAATAATGCATATGGGAGTAAAAGTAAAAATGAACGCATATTATCATTTTCTAAAACGCCAACTTTACTCTTACCTGTTGGTTTTTTAATTTTAGGTAATTGTACCATTCTTACTCTTCCTCCTCTCCTGAATCCGGCTTAGCAGCTAACTGATTCTGCTTAATCCAGTCGTAACCTTGAAGTTTAAACTTCTTAATCATCTTGCCATCATCATCGTAATATCCTAATTCCTGCATCTTTCTAACAATTTCCTTGTTAACGTCATTCTTTGCTTCATCAACAGCAACCTGCGCTGCAGTTCCGTCAAATACCATTGTTGTCCAGATGTTTGAAATTGTTCTTTCTAACAAGTACTGTCCCGGTGTTCTTGTAACGTCAGTAACGTAGTCAATCTGCTTGATGATAATCTTCTTATCTTTTTCATCCATTGGGTTGTTTTCCAATGCTTCTAAGTTAGCTGACAACCAGAAGTATGTCTTACCATATGTTGAACGAAGTGTGTTTGTATATTCTGTCTGAGTCTCTGCACTTGTCCACCACTTGAGGAATTCCCAAGCCATCTTCTGTTTTTCAGTTGGCTCACCGGTGTTGCTTCCGAAGATAACACCGCCGGTACCATTTGCTACGAATGTTCTGTCAACTTCGCCATCTTCCTGAACAGTTCCGATATATGGAGCAATTTCCCATTTACCGTCCAATTCCTGTGCACCATTCTTAATCAATGTATAATCTTCCATACCGATAATACCAATTGGAAGAATTGAGTATCTGAATGAATTAAAGAATGTGTTAACTGATGTCTCTAATGAATATTTTGTAAACAAGTCACCAAGCATCTGGAGACCCTTTACTGAATTCTTTGTATCAACACCTGTTGTTACAAGTCCGTTGCTATCCTGTACATAAAGCTCTCCACCATTCTGAAGAATCATAGGTGCTGTCTGATAGAACCACTTATAACCTGTCGTACCAAGTGCAATGTTATGATAGAAATTCATACCATATCTCTGAAGAGTTGGTAGTATTTCAACTAATTCATCCCAGTTATCAGGAACTTCTAATCCTAAGCTTTCAAATATATCTTTTCTATATACTACTGCATTAAAGTCCGTTGTTTCAGGAACAGCATAAACGCCTTCATTATATACATACGAAACAAATGAACCTGTAGGGAATCTGTTTGAAACTTCCCAGAAATCATCAAAGTTTGTCATATCATATAAAGCACCACGGCTTGATAAATCAAATGGTACATATGACATAAGACCTAAAGCAATGTCAGGTGTCTCGTCTGCTGCAATAGCCAATGTAAGCTTACTAATATCAGGCATTGTAGCTACTTTAACTTTGACATCTTTTCCTGTCTTTTGCTTGTAATATTCTGTAAATTCTGTATCAGCCATCTTCTGAAGTAAATCTACATGAGTAATAGCTCTGTTTACCCAGATTGTAATAGTATCTTCATCATCATCGTTCATACCTGTTGCATATTTTGATGATGTAAATGTATTTAACAGTGAACGAACACCTGTCCACATAGAACTTGTCCATGTTGAGTTTGGTCTCTCGAGCTGATTGTCATCACCATAAACATAAATTCTGTCTAACACAAAATTATTTGCTGTAACTTCTGTAGTGAAGTTTGAAAGTGAAACAAGAACTGAGTTGTCAGAACCTGTCAAATCCTTTGTGTGAAGAGCAATATCATCCGGATATTCCTTCATATCTTCAAGGAACTGTTCTGCTTCATCTAAATATGTAAGAATAGCTCCTGAGTTTCCGTTTTCTGAGTAATCCTGAAGCATAAATCTGATATGGTGAATCATTGTGCTGTATGCATCAAGATACTTTTCAATGTTAGGAATGTACTTTGTCATCTTCCAGTTTCTGTCTGTATCGACATCTGCACCTGTAATCTTTGTGATTTCCAATTCGAAATCTGTGATATGCTCCTGCATTAACAGTGCATATCTGTATGCTTCCATAACCGGTGCATTTTCCTGTTTGATTGTGATAGTATGTGTTCCTTCTTCAAGATAGAAATTGTACTTGTTTCCATCTTCATCACACAATGTCAAATTATCATATCCTGAAGCAACTGCCGGGAACTGATAATTGTACATTTCCTTGAAAGGAACCTCACCGTCAATCTTAATTGTTTCAAAAGTATCAAATTCCTTTTTATCACTGGCGTAATGGAATGCAAGATTGTAATTACCTGTTCTCTTTACATTGAACGTATAAGTTACTTCTGTTCCTGCGCCAGACCATTCTAATGTATTTAATTTTTCTTTATCTATGTTGAATCTTGTAAGTGAAGTTTTTGTTTCAGTACCATAAATGGCATCTGTTGAGTTCTTCTGTGTGTAGTAAACACTATCTATATAAAGCGCATCTTCATTGTAGATAACAAGATCGACATTTGAGTGCTTTGATGCATACTCTTTATATGAAGGTGTTGTATCTTCAGCAGGAGCAGCTTTCAACGCACCAACAGCCAAGCCACCTGAAGAAACATTTTCAAGTTCAATAACGTTCTCTCCTGCATTCAAATAAACTGCAAGCGGTGTGCTTGATGTGTATGTATTGTTATAAAGATATGTGTTAGTCCACTTCTGAACCTTTTTCTGGCTTGGTGACATTTCATCACCATAGCTATCTACCGGAAATTCTTTTTCCGATTCACTTCCAATAAATCCTTCTTCTGTATCCGTCCAGAGAAGTGGAAGTGCAATTGTATTCATTTCTGTGTACTGCTTTTCTCCGTTAACTGACATGCTAACAGTATAGTCAGACATTGTATTTCCTACTGAAATATAATCAAGTGATAAGTAGTACAAGCCTTCCTTTGCAACATTAATAGTGTATTTTGCAACACTTTGATATGGCAATTCAATAACATTTGAATCGTAATCCTTAACTGCTTTCGGGAAGTCTTCTGTGTCCTGATTTGCTGCATAATATTCATCAACTGTCATACCCTGATCTAATGATGCTGTATATTCGCCTTCACCGATTTCTGTATTTTCTTTAATGAAATCAATATAGTAAGCTTCAGCTTCTTCATTATCACTTAAATATGAAGTTGCAAGTAAATTATATGCTTCTTCAAATTCTGCTTTACTAACATCCTTAATATGTGTTTCTTTCTTTGTAAATACAAAACTCTTTAGGCATACTGCTGCAACAATGACACAAACTATCACTATAATTGCTGAAATAATTTTCTTTTTCATTGTTGTCCCTTTCTATGCGTGACAAGTAATTTTTTGTATTCCCCTATAAATAAAGGCTTTTTCTTTCTCTTCTTACTTGGCACAAAAGCGGAACTACTTTAAAAGGTAGTTCCGCAATGTCTATGTGATTTAAAATAGGTGTCTATTTGAGCTGGTCATCAGTAAAACCATAATACTTCTTAAGAGCATCCTTAAGATCCTGAGTTGCTTTTTCAATTCTCTTATTGATTGTATCATCCCAGTCAGCTAATTTTGATTTTACGTTGTCTGCCCAGTTCTTGTCTGTAGCCCATGAACCTGATACATCTTCCGAACCACTGTTGATCCATTCGTATAATGTATACTTTGAATCACCATTTTCATTTATCTTCTTGTACCAGCACTTGTCTACATAGTCCCAAGATTTTCCTTCTTTATAAAGTTCAACAACCTTCTGGAAACCTTCCTTGTCAGCGTATCCCTTATGAGCCGGATGTGATTCCCAAATTTCCATCTGTTCATCATATGCATCTCCTGTAACTACAGGGAATGAATCGTTTGCTGCTGAATCCTTGATTGTTCCATTTTCTGACCATTTCTGATCGAAGATAGCCTGCTTAGCATCTGTGCTTGCTGTCCAATATGAAGCAAATGTATATGTAACGAGAAGTTTGTTATCTTCTTCTTCACTCCACTCATCATTTCCATCATCTGCTGCGTAGTTATGTAAGCAGATAGGATCCATAACAAGTCTTACTGTGTTATCAACATAATCTGTTGAAGGGAATGGGTAGAAGTCCCAATCAGAAGCCTGGATGTATGTATCGCTGTCCTTTGATGAATCATCAGCACCAGCTGTTAAATACCAAGGATCTTCAAGGTTAACCAATGTTCTGTTGTTACAGAAATAGTACCATGAGTAACCTCTGTTTTCTTTTGCGATATCTTTTGTGATATGTCCGGCACCTTCAGCTGAGTCAACTGAAGCACCAGCCCATTTAGATACATACTTGAGCATGCTCTTAACTTCTTCGCTGTTCAAGTTGATTGAGTTTTCTTCCTTGATCTGCTTGTTTACTGTTGTAACACCCATATTTAAGAGATCTAATGTACCGTGACCATCATGTCCGGCAGGGTCTGTTGTTGCTGTCTTAACGCCCCAGAAAGTCTCTCCGTCTGCCTGTGTTATAAAATCTGTGAAATCATCAATATCCCAATCAACATCAGGAATATCAATGTTGTTGTCTGTTGCTAATGATTTATTAACCCAAATACCCCATGGGATTGAGAATGATGGTAAACCAGCCTGGAATCCATAGAAGTTCATCTGGCTTAAAAGAGCTTCATTGTAGCTCTTGTATGTCTCGTCATCTTTGAATCTTGCCAAGTCAGCAACTAAACCTTTTTCAATGTCTCTAACAACATCTGTTGAGCCCCAGATATCAGGGTACTTACCATAGTCAGATTTGAAGTTTTCCATTTCCTGATCCCATGATGGTGTACCTACCTGATCAGGATCACCTGTCTTAGCCCAAAGATTAATTTTAATATTTGGATATGTTTCGTTAAATTTCTTTGCAACTGCATATACCTGTGCAACGTTGCCTGATGTAAGGTCTTCAGGCTTAAGATCCTGATGTCCTAAATCTTCATAATACTTGCTATCACCAGACCAGAGCATAATTGAGATATCCCCCTCTGTGTCTGTAGCAAGACCTGTTGTAGCTCCAACGCTTGCGCTTGAGCCTCCATTGCCGCCCTCTTTCTTTTTACATCCTGTAGTAAATACAGAAGCGCAAAGTACGACGCAAAGTGATAAAGCTAATGCTTTACGGCCAAATTTTTTCATTGCATTGTCCTCCTTTAAATTTTTGAAAAAATCTTTTCACCTACATTAGAATTCACATAGTGATATTCTTGTCTCAATTCTATCACAACAATATGTACAAATCAACAATCAAAAACGATTTTAAATTGATTTTTCTTGTGAATTTTTAACATTTTTTATTCTCTAAACAGTATAAACACCTTAATTTTTTAACCATTTTTCACAATTATAGTTTGTTAATTTATTTACAATTACTATATCTTGTGGCCAAACTTGCTTTTACGACTATTTTTTCAATTTTAATATGTTCATTATTTTATCTTTCAACAATAAAAAGTGATTTTGATAATCCAAATATTCTTTTCACTTTATCTTTCAACTATAACAAGTTGATTTGATAAAATCATACATAAAATATACTTAATATTTTATCTTTTGATTTAAAAAAGTATTTTTGATAAAGGTAAACGCTAAACCAATCTAAAAGTCAATAAACATATACAAACAAGAGGGGCAATATATAATAACGGACAAGAAAGAATCTCGCTTGCGAACTCTCGCAACCAGTGCGGTCGCTTTTGCGACATAATTCCTTACGCGTAAGTAAGCATCCTTAGCGGAGCGCTTTTGTATAATAGGATTAGGGTGTCAAAAGGTCGACCTCTGAAATATTTTTGTCAAAATGCACAAAAGAATTTAATAAAAGGATATATTTCAAAACAATAGGCAGTTGTCCGCAACGTTTTTCGAGCATAGTTACTGCGTTCGTAGCACTGTTTGAGCCCGGTAGGGCGAGTTTGCGAAGGACACAGTTAATAGGCGGCGCAGAAAAACAAGGACAACAACGTGTTTTGAAATATATCCTTATATCTATTCTTTTGTGCATTTTGACAATAAAGCTTAAGATGTCGACCTTTTGACACCCTAATCATAATAGGAAATTCGGGGGAGGATTTCCTATTATATAAAAACAGACCTGCATCGGCAATGCACAATGCAGGTCTGTTAGTTAGAGACTTTTTAAAAATCCCCTTTTTTATTTAACGATATGTAATTATATCAAATTAGTCGTTTTCTCTCTTTCTTGCGAATGCAACGATTGCTGCTGCTGCCAAAAGTGCTACTGCACCGTATGCTACCGGTGTAAAGTCACCTGTTGATACTGCAGCCGGAGCTGTTGCGTTGTTTGTTGAATTTGACTGAGAGCCTCCTGCTGAAGCCGCTTTAACCGGTTCAAGTACATATCCTGTACATATTACCTGTGTTGCAACTGTAGGATCTCCGCCACCGTCTTTATTCTTTGCGATAGCCTTAGCACCACCACTGACAAATGAGTAATGCTTTGTTCCGTCTGTTTCAGCTCTGTCACCATATTCACCACCCATACCGAATGTAATCTGGTTAGCTTTTGCTTTTGCTACGAATTCTTCATCAACTGTAACTGATTTACCCTTCTTCAACCATACCCACTTACCGTAAGCAAAATCTTCCTTTGTTGAAATCTTGATAAATACCCACTTGTCACACTTTGTTGACTTTAATGTACACTTGATATGGTACTTCTCGCCCTTTGCAAGGCTTACCTTCTGGTCAACCTGGCATCCCCAGATACCACCCCAACCAAGAGCTAACATATTAGCTGTCCATGAATCAGCTGTGTTCTTTGTTAATTTACCTTCTGCTCCTTCGTACCATCCTTCTTCAAGACCGAAGTATGAATGCCAAGTAGCACCGAAACATGTTGTTGCCATACCAACTGTAAGAGCTAATACTGCTACAACTGCTGTGAGTTTCTTTAATGCTTTCATTTTTTGTTCCTCCTCTAAAACTGCGAAATAACGCTTATATACCGTGAGTATAGCACGTAACATCTGCAGATTCAATAATTAAAAACGGTTTTTTAAGTCTTTCTTATATTTTTGCTAATAATCGTTTCAAATTTCTGTATAAAATTACCAAGAATATTTTCATTTAGTCAAGCATAGAAATTTCAACATTTAACTACCATTTTTTTACTTTTCACATTATAATGTTTATTGGTTGATTATAATATATATTTCATAAGGAGCAATTATGATAAGGTTTTTAATTACTTTAATATTTTTAATCTTGTATTTTATCATCTCAATTCCGATTATGCTCGTCGAGTTGATAATACAAAAATTTAATATGAATTTAAGAAATACTACAAGCCTTGCATGGGTTCAATTTGGACTTAAGGCTGTTTGTTTAATTACAGGTTCAAAGCTTACTGTAAACGGATACGAGAATGTTCCAAAGGACAAGAGCGCTCTGTTTATTGGAAATCATACCAGTATTTTTGACATCATTTTTACTTATCCGCTTATGAAAGGACCTACCGGCTACATTTCAAAGAAGGAAATCAGAAGCATTCCTTTTCTCGGTTGGATTATGTATTTTGTAAACTGTATTTTTCTTGATAGGGATGATCCCAGAGATGGTCTTAAAATGGTATTAAAATCAGTGGAGCATATCAATAACGGAATATCTATTTTCCTTTTCCCTGAAGGCACACGTTCAAAGACAGGTGAATTGATGGAATTCAAGGATGCCAGCTTTAAGATTGCCGCTAAAGCAAAATGTATAGTTGTACCTGTTGCCATAACAGGAACTCCTGATATTTTTGAAAATCATTTTCCTTGGATAAAGCCTTCAAATGTAACAATTACATTCGGAGAACCAATCGACACTTCAGAATGGGATAAAAAAGAATTTAAATCTTTATGCTCTATGACAAGAGAGCGAATTGCAGCTATGCTTGAGCAGCAATAGTTTTATCGTGACAATACATTTTTATTGTAAATTTATTTATTAAATGTTAGAATATGACAAGACATTGATATTATACGGAGGTACTTATTATGAACACACCATTAGTAGCACTTGGCACTTTACCAATAGTGCTTATTGTTATAACAGTTGTGCTTCTTATCGCTTTAGTTGTCCTCTACATTTTAGGACGCAAGGCTGAAAAGAAACAGGCTGAACAGCAGAAAACATTGGAAGCAAATTCACAGGTAATCAGTGTATTTGTAATTGACAAGAAAAAGCTTAAGCTAAAGGATGCAGGTCTTCCAAGCGTTGTATTGGAAAATGCTCCAAAATATGCAAGAAGAGCAAAGGTCCCTATTGTTAAGGTTAAAGCTGGTCCAAGAGTTATGAATCTTCTCGCAGATGCAAAGATTTACGAACAGATTCTTCCAAAGCAGGAAATAAAAGCAACAGTAAGTGGTATTTATATCACAGGCTTTAAGAGAATCCGTGGTCCTGTATATGAGCCAAAGAAGAAAAAAGGATTATTTAAGAAGAAATAAACATCGTTTAACAAACAGCTTACAGTTAAACGAAGCATAATCAAAAAGAGGTCATTCATTGTTGAACGACCTCTTTTAATTTGCTCTGACATCTATTTCTATCTTGCTGTCTGATACCTTAGAATTATTTGCATACAACTCGTAATCAATTTTTAAGTTTAGCGCATCATCATTGCTCTTTAAATCAATATTTTTTGTCACAACCTCAACAAGCAAATCTCCGAACGGAGTCCCATACAGAGACTGGTTGTTCTTTCCTTTTTCAAAAATCAATTTTCCATTGACCATTCCCTGTCTTGTTATTTCGGCAAACTCATCATTAAATTTGATTATATTCTTTACCTTTGGTTGTTCCTCATCTTCTATCTCATCATACAAAAGATAATGCTTATTGTTTCGAATATAATGCTTGCCTCTTGCCATCATCTCAATTGTATCACCGGTCTCCTCAATCACCTGAAGTCCCGTAACTTTTATTAACACATCATTTTCCATTTAATATTCCTCAATATTTATAAGCTCAGTCATATCTGTATGGACCGGCATAATTGAATTTGCAAACTCCTTAAATTTGTCTGCAGCATCACTGACAAAGAATTCGTATGTTGGTTCTACATCACCAGCTTTGATTCCATTGTCTATCAGAAGCTTATCAAGACTGATTGCTGTCTCGTATGCAGGATTTACCAGATTTACATCCGGTCCCATAATCTTTCCGACAGTGCTTCTTAGCAGTGGATAATGAGTACATCCAAGAATAAGGCTGTCGATATTTTGTGCTTTGAGTTCGCTCAAATAACGTGACGCAATTTCATCAGTTACAGGGTCATGAAGCATTCCTTCCTCAACCAAAGGACAAAACAGTGGACAAGCCTTTCCTATCACTTTAATCTCAGGGTCAAGTCCATTGATAAACTCTGTGTACAATTCACTCTTTATTGTTCCCTCTGTACCGATTACACCTATACGCTTGTTCTTTGTGCTGTCAATGGCAGCATGCGCTCCCGGCTTTACCACACCGATGACAGGTATATCAAGCTCTGCCTCTATAGTGTCAAGCGCAAAAGCACTCGCAGTGTTGCACGCAACAACTATCGCTTTTACATTTTTTGTGCGCAAAAATCTAACTATCTGTCTTGAAAATCTTATTATAGTATCCTTTGATTTGCTTCCATAAGGAACTCTTGCTGTATCACCAAAATATACAATGCTCTCGTTTGGAAGCTGTCTTATTATTTCTCTTGCAACCGTAAGCCCACCGACACCGGAATCAAACACTCCGATAGGGGCATTGTTTTTTATACTATCCATAGTTCACCTTTATATTTTACTTCTCTTCATTTTACCTTTTATACATCAATAATTCAATAGTGGAATAAGTCAATATTCCCAACAGGCAAATTATTTGTTGGCTTACCAAATCAATTTTTAACTGAATAAAATGGTTATTCCGTGGTAATACTCCAAATATATTCAACAGGAGGTAAATACAATGAAGAGACATTTCTTTTTATTAATAATATTAATTTTATCTATTTTTTCAATGAGCTTTTATAAGCAAAGTCAAACACTTGCTACTGTAGACTCTCTTTCAAAAAATGCAATTCGTTTTCACATTCGCGCAAATAGTGATGATGCTATCGACCAGTCACTAAAGCTAAAAGTAAAAGTAGCCGTGGTAGATTACATATACCACCACACGAAGGATATGGACACCGTAGATGAAACCAGGCATTTTATTGTAAGGAATAACAAACAAATTCTCGCTATAGCTAAAGATACTCTGCGAGAAAATGGATGTAGCTACAATGTAACCTCATATTTCGGGAAGCAGCAATTTCCAGACAAATCCTACGGCGATGTGACATTTCCCGCCGGCGAATACACATCCTACACAATTTATATAGGCAAAGGAAAAGGACACAACTGGTGGTGCGTCCTCTACCCTCCACTTTGTTTCACAGATGCAACCTGTGCCACTGTTCCTGATTCCTCCAAAGAAAAGTTAAAAAATTCTCTGGATGAAAAACAGTACGAATGCATCACTGAATATAAGTTTAAATATTTTAAATTTTTGAATAAATATATTAATCAATAAACTCTGTAAGGTACAGCTGCTCTGTAAGATTATTTTTCTTCAACTCTTCCATAGCGTGCTGTGCCTTTTCTTTATCATCGAACAACCCAAATACTGTAGGTCCGCTTCCGCTCATTATCGAACCAAGAGCTCCCTCTCTAAGTACAACATCCTTTACTTCCTGTATTATTGGGTATTCCGGAATTGTAACATCTTCCATGACATTGTAGAGACTGTCAGCCATTTTATTGATGTCTCCTGCCTCGATAGCCTTTATCATCTTTTCAGTGTTCGGTCTTTCTGTAATTAAGTCCGGTCTGATATTTTTATAAACAAACGCTGTCGAAACTGAAACCGGTGGTTTTGCAATCAGCACATGTGCAAACGGCGGTGCGGCGATAGGTGTTAATATTTCGCCTATACCTTCTGCTCTAGCTGTTTTGCCAAGTATACAATATGGAACATCTGCTCCAAGCCTGACACCTCTCTCCATTAGCTCCTTTGTTGACAGCCCAAGGTCGAACATTTCATTGATTCCCTTTAATGTTGCAGCGCAATCGGAGCTGCCTCCTGCCATTCCTCCTGCTATAGGTATGCGCTTGTTTAAGTGAATCCTGACTCCCCGGTCAATTCCAAACTCATCAAAGAGCATCTTTGTCGCCATATAAGCAAGATTACCTTTTTCATTTGAGAGAACAAACGCATCCGTTCCAACTGTAATCTCGCCCTTCTTGTCTGTCTTTGTTATGATTACATCATCATATACACCTACCATCTGCATTATCATATCCAAATCATGATAACCGTCCGGTCTTTTTCTAAGTACATCTAATGTTAAATTAATTTTTCCATATGCTTTCAATTCTATATTATTCATGTTTTTAGTATACTTTTTTTAATCAATATTGACAAGATTTAACTATAAGCAGTCTGTCCCCTTTTTTTATCTGATCACTGCCTAAATTGTTCACTTCCATTATGTCGTCAACCGTTGTGTAATTTTCCTTTGCGAGATTCCACAAAGTATCGCCATCCCTCACAACATATCCCTTCATAAACGGAGCCTTGTTTAATTTTTCTGAATCAATATCCTGCTCTGTAATCTCAGAAATTAGTTTTTCCTTATTCTCATTGAACACTATCGCTTCAAGTGCGACGCCGGCCTTAACCTCTATCTCGTCAGCCGATATCATATTTGAGGAAACCTGCTCAATCCTCCAGTTTACATAATATTTATCAGTTGAAGTGATATTTTCAGCATCAATTCTGTGTTCAAAATCATTTTCTCTCTTCACACACTGTAATGGATGAGCATCGTCCGAAGCAATGTAAAGCACACATGCCTGTATTTTTCCAATAGCCTTTAATCCATTGTCGTTCACTACTATTTTTTCTATCTTAACCGTCGCCTGGCTATTGCAAATCTGCATTATCGCACCTTTTCTTCCGTCAACG
>CAZWAG010000010.1:0-38786 GCA_964631845.1 uncultured Eubacterium sp. | reverse complement strand
ATAACAATACGAGGTCGCCGCTATACAGCCCCGCCACTCACCTCCACGTGTTCTGTAGTGTGTCAGTCTTATAAAGAAATAATATCAGAAGGAAGATAGGTTAGAAAAGTGAAAGGTAGCCAAGATGTTTCATGACGCATTGGTGCCTTTCGCAGAAAGGCGGATTATAAATATGATCAAAATGAAGAAACATTTGTCATCATTTTGATCTTCGTAGTCATCTTCAACTGGGATTGGACATATAAACTTTTCAAAAAATTGTTTCTATAGCATACGAAGAAAACTTGTTAAGTAAAAGTAGATTTTATATTGGTTGTATATCATTGGATTAGCATATATATAATTATAAATTACATATTTTAACAAAAAAATTATTGACGCGATATATATTTTTTTTACAATACTATTGCTTGCAAGAAAAACGATTTTATAAAATCAAAAATCATAGGAGAAACTGTAGGGTGAAAAATTTATACAAGAAAAAAGTATTATTTTTTTCTATTTCAATTGTATTACTGTTTGTGCTAACCATATTGATATGCAACTATCATTATCAAAATGTCAACCATAGATTGCAATGGTGGTTGAAAGAAATTGATTGGGATAACAACAGAAAAATGTTAACAGGAAAAGGTGTAAAAATTGCCATTTTGGATACGGGAATTGATTTCGCACACAAGGACTTGAAAAATTGTAATTATTCTGAAAAAAACATCGTGGGAAAAAAAGTGATGATTTAGATCATGGGACAGCGATTGCAGGGATAATTGCAGCATATCCTCATAATGACAATGGAATATTGGGAATAGCACCTGATGTTGAGATTTTGTCGGTGAACATAACAAATAATGAGTATGTAGAAGAAAAAAATCTGATAAAAGGAATAAATCTAGCGATAAAAAATGACGTGGACATAATAAATATTAGCGTCGGTATCAAAGAAAATAGTCCTGAATTATATAAGAGTATAAAAAAAGCATATGACAGTAATATCGTAATCATTGCATCTGCTGGGAATTATATGAAAGACGATGTGCTGTATCCAGCAGCTTATGAGGAAGTACTTGCAGTTGGTTCTTATGATAAAAAAGGTAATGTTATTTCGCCTAAAAATATTATGAATAGCGTTATTTATTTGCCAGGGAAGAATATTTCTACTTGTATTAGTAATGATAAGTATGCTGGAGTTCAAGGAACTTCTTTTTCGACAGCTATTTTAACAGGTATTATTGCAATCATAAAAGAGAATGATATCAAAGTAGATAATAGAACGTTATACAAATCTTTAGAAGAAATGACTGGTTTAAAAAATTCAGTAACAGTAAAAAAGCTTTTGAAAAAAATGGAGGATAAGAAATAATGAAAAGAATAATTGCTACAATAGTTTGCATAGCATTGTTATTAACAAGCAATTCAGTATGCATAAAAAAAATAAATGCAGATGATACTAGAGAGAATGTGATTATTTTGAATGAAAATCAAAATATAGAAGATATGAATAATAATTATATAGAAAATGCAGAAGCAGTTGTTGTTTCAAATGATATTGAAGAACAGAATAAAGATGCTTTAAATGAAGTGATGGACAATGGAACAGGAATAATTGTTCAGAATGACAGTATTGAAGATGTAAAAGAATATTTTGATACAGATGAAACAAGTGATTATAAAAATGAAATGGGATGTTTAGTTTACAAAGATGGTGAAGATGTAAATATTGTTCCATTAGAGGCTCAAATTCTTGTAGAAGAGAATGCTGATGAAACTATATCAAAAGATGATTATGAAGAATTGTTAGATGAGGATATAATTGATTATGAAAAAGTCATGGAGGATTATTACAATTTATCCAGTGAAGAAAAAATAACTGAATTAGAGGAGGATACACTTGCAAAATTGCAAGGTTCAACTGATATAGGCTCCTCTTTTATGGATAATGATAAATTTGTTTATTTCTTTAAAAAGGGTAGTGCTGGAGGAGTAGGAACTACATATAAATATAGCACAAAGTCAGCAATTGACGGATGGTCGAGAATGGGATCTTTATCATTTAGCATTTATGCAATAAAGATTAAAACAATTAAAAATACCACATATGATAATGTTTTTTCAGTTGTGGTTGCAACATCATATAAGGATAAGTATGTAATTGAGTTTAGAACAGGATTAAGCTATAATGATACGAAAAAATGTAGTATAATTGACTACGCTGATCCAGACAAGGATACTGATCAAAAGGTTTCACTAGGGACAGGTGTTGATTCTGAAGGAAAAATATCGGTAACAACAAGCTATTCTTATAATCCAAAGAAACTTGACATTACAACAACTATGTATGAAAACAGAGTTAGATGGACATGTAATCCTCAATCTGCGATACTGAATGGTTCATGGAGAGTCAATCCAGGAATATTATTAAAGAAAACGGATGGGAAGGATAATTCTGTTAAAATGTCTTCATATGTAAGTTATTTCCAAATTAGTGGAGGTATTAGAACATATACAATAACTGATACTCAGAGTTGTAGTATTACTTTTAAAAACCATAAAAAAGCTTAAATTAGAGATATGTACCTGTTAGTTGACAAATTGCAAGGTACAGTTTCTTGTAAAAAAATAGTTAATTTGTGATAATTGTCAACATAAGGAGGTTTAAGATAAATGAATATTTCAGACAGAATATATGAATTAAGAAGGAGTGTTGCTTTATCTCAGGAGGAATTTGCTGATAAAATAGGTGTTTCAAGACAGGCTGTATCAAAGTGGGAAAGTGAACAAAGTATTCCTGATATTGATAAAGTAGTTAAGATTGCGAATTTTTTTGGTGTTACCACCGATTATTTGTTGAATGGCATAGAAGAAAGTAGAAATAACATAAACTATAAAGATTTTTTACCTAAAATCGCTACTTGTTTTAATTACATTGCCTTAATTATTTTTATTTTTGATATGTATTTTTCTGGGAATATTAATCCAGATTCCATTTCTAATGGAATAATGATAAGAAAAATGTTGATAGTAATATTAATTGTTTTAGGAACATCTATAGCTTTTATATCAACAGAAAAAGTAAAATATAAGCAATTTAGAAAATTTATGATGATTAATATATTTGCATATGCATCAATACCTAGTTTGCTTGTATATTTCTTGAAGGTTCCAACAGATTGGAAATATATTTGTTATGTTTTGGTAGTATTTGGGGCTTATGTTGTCTTATTGAAGAAGAAATAGAAGCATTTTTATAATATAATCAAAATTTAGTTAAAAAGAGGTAATCCTATCTAATATTATTTTAAACAAAATGATATTGAGTAAGATTACCTCTTTTTTATATCAGAATAAAAGCTATACTGAAAATAGAGTAAATAATATTGTCAGTTAATTAAAAAGTGAGAAAGGTTCTCTTTTAAGTTATAATGGTTTCGACAAAAAATCATTTATAAGGAGTAACTTTCTTATGTATATTGTAATATTATTGGAATTTTTAGTTAAGGATTTAAAAAAGTAGAAGAATAGATTTGTGAAAAATCTAAAGGATTTCTACTCGCTGGAGAAATTAGGAAAAGGTACAATAGAGGTATTTGAAACATTGAATTTAGGGGGGACATAATAAGCATTAATAATAAAATTTGTAAGGATAGCTAGTGAAAAGGAAAATTTGACATACATAAAAACTTTACAATTTTTTAAAAATATATCTAATCAATTATAAAATATGTCAATAAAATAAGAATCAACGGATGAAAATCTGATATGATAAATTTAGGTATGAAAAAAAGTTAGGAGGTATGTGTTATGAACATCAGCAAATTTACGCAGAAGTCTATTGAGGCGATTCAAAACTGCGAGAAGATTGCCTTGGAATATGGCAATCAGGAAATAGATCAGGAGCATTTAATCTATAGCTTGCTTACATTAGAGGACAGTTTGATTGTAAAGCTTATTCAAAAGATGGAAATACAGCCACAACAATTTAAAAATAGTGTGGAAGACTGTATAGCAAAACGTCCAAAGGTTTCCGGAGGAAATTCCTACATCAGCCAGTCACTTAACAATGTCTTGATTTCAGCAGAGGATCAGGCAAAGCGAATGGGTGATGAGTATGTTTCTGTAGAACATATCTTCTTGATGCTTATTGATAAGCCAAATAGGGAAGTCAAGGAGCTCTTTAGAGAATATGGTATTACAAAGGAGAGATTTTTAGGAGCATTGCAGACTGTGAGAGGAAATGTTCAGGTTACTTCGGACAATCCGGAATCAACCTATGATGCATTGTCAAAGTATGGACAGGATTTGGTGGAAAGAGCTAGAAATCAAAAGCTTGATCCTGTTATTGGTAGAGATACTGAAATAAGAAATGTTATACGAATTCTCTCAAGAAAGACTAAAAATAATCCTGTGCTCATCGGTGAACCGGGTGTTGGTAAGACTGCAGCAGTAGAAGGCTTAGCCCAGCGTATTGTTAAAGGCGATGTGCCGGATGGCTTAAAGGACAAAAAGATATTTGCATTAGATTTAGCTTCATTAGTTGCAGGCGCAAAATATAGAGGTGAGTTCGAAGAGAGACTCAAAGCTGTTCTTGAGGATGTAAAGAATAGCGATGGCGAGATTATTTTGTTTATCGATGAGCTTCACACAATAGTAGGAGCCGGTAAAACAGATGGTGCAATGGATGCGGGAAACATGTTAAAGCCAATGCTTGCAAGAGGTGAACTGCACTGTATCGGAGCAACTACATTAGATGAATACAGACAGTATATTGAAAAAGATAAGGCACTTGAGAGAAGATTTCAGCCTGTTATTGTGAGCGAGCCTACAGTAGAAGATACTATCTCAATTCTTCGTGGACTAAAGGAAAGATATGAGGTATTCCACGGTGTTAAAATCCAGGATGGAGCGTTGGTTAGTGCAGCTACACTTTCTGACAGGTATATTTCAGACAGATATCTTCCGGACAAGGCTATCGACTTGGTTGATGAGGCGTGCGCATTGATAAAGACAGAGATGGACTCTATGCCAACAGAACTCGATGAACTAAGAAGAAAAGTTATGCAGATGGAAATCGAGGAGGCAGCGCTCAAAAAAGAGACAGATAATTTGAGTAAGGACAGACTTGCTGAACTGCAGAAGGAATTGGCAGAACTGAGAGATGAGTACAACAACCGCAAGGCTCAGTGGGAGAATGAAAAGGACTGCGTAAACAGACTGCAGGAACTGCGAGAGCAGGTAGAAACTGTAAAGAAGGAAATAGAGAAAGCGCAGAGCGAGTACAATCTTGAAAAAGCAGCGGAGCTCAAATATGGAAGACTGCCAGAGCTTCAGAAGGAGTTAGAAAGCGAGGAAAATGCTGTAAAGAGCAAGGATTTATCTCTAGTAAGAGAAAGTGTCAGCGACGAGGAAATCGCAAGAATTATTTCCCGCTGGACTGGAATTCCTGTTGCGAAATTGACAGAGACTGAAAGAGAAAAGACATTGCACTTGGATAAACAGTTGCACAAGAGAGTAATTGGTCAGGATGAAGCGGTTACAAAAATCACGGAATCAATTATACGTTCTAAAGCAGGCATTAAAGACCCTACAAAGCCTATTGGCTCATTTTTATTCCTAGGCCCTACCGGTGTGGGAAAGACAGAGCTTGCAAAGGCTCTCGCTGAGAATCTGTTTGATGATGAGAACAATATCGTAAGAATTGACATGAGTGAGTATATGGAAAAATACAGTGTCTCCAGACTTATAGGAGCGCCTCCGGGATATGTAGGTTATGATGAGGGAGGACAGCTTACAGAGGCAGTAAGACGTAAACCTTATTCAGTTGTCTTGTTTGATGAAGTTGAAAAGGCTCATCCGGATGTGTTTAATGTACTCTTGCAGGTACTGGATGACGGTCGTATTACTGATTCCCAGGGAAGAACTGTAGACTTTAAAAATACAATTCTTATTATGACTTCAAATATTGGCTCATCATATCTGCTTGAAGGCATTGATGGTGAAGGCAATATAAGAGAGCAAAATAGAGAGTTGGTTATGAATGATTTGAGAAATCATTTCAGACCGGAGTTTTTGAACAGACTTGATGAAATAATAATGTTTAAGCCTTTGACTAGAGATAACATTGGCGGAATAGTAGATTTGATTATCAACAATTTAAATAAACGATTAGAGGACAAGGATTTGCAGATAGAACTTACTGATGCTGCAAAGCAATATGTGGCAGATAATGGATATGACCCGGTATATGGCGCAAGACCTCTTAAGAGATATCTGCAGAAAAATGTTGAGACTTTAGCTGCCAAGGTTATTCTTGAAGGTAAGGTTGACATGGGAGATACTATTCTGTTTGATGTTGTGGATGGTAAATTAGTTGTGAAAGATTTGTAATTTATTCTTCTAGGATTTGGGTGTCAAAAGGTCGCCTTATGAAGCTTTATTGTAAAAATGCACAAAAGAATAAATAAAAGTTGTATTTCAAAACACGTTGTTGTCCTTGTTTTTCTGCGCCGCTTATTAACTGCGTCCTTCGCAAACTCGCCCTATCGGGCTCAAACAGTGCTCCGAACGCAGTAGCTATGCTCGAAAAACGTGCGGACAACTGCCTATTGTTTTGAAATACATCCTTTTATTAAATTCTTTTTTGTGCATTTTTTCAATAATTTTCATATAGTGACCTTTTGCCCCCAAAAATCCTTTTAGTAAAATGCTTCTCTGAGGATGCGCACGTACGCGTTAGGAATTATGTCGCAAAAGCAAACACGCTCGGCGTGGAAATCTCACTATAGAAATTCCTTATTGTGGTAAAAAATAGTGTATTTTTTTGTTACATCTGTTATACTATACGAGTATTTTACATATAGGGAGGAAAATTATGAACAGAGTAGAAATTAAGAATGCTTCAAAGCAACAGCTGGGAGGAAACATTTTTAGCAGCAAATGGATGATGGCATTATTGACATGTTTGGTTGTATCCGTCATATCAGGCTTTATAGGAGCCGTTCCTTTTGTAGGTGCTATTGCTGCTATTGTAGTTGCAGGTCCATTAGAGTATGGAATGTCATATGTTTTCTTAAAGATTTCAAGAACTGGGGAAGAGGCAAATGTTGGTGATTTATTTGAAGGATTCAAGCAGGATTTTGGTGGAAATATCCTTCTCATGATAATGATTGCAGTATTTACATTTTTATGGTCACTTTTATTTGTTATACCTGGTATTATCAAGGCCTTTTCATATTCAATGGCATATTATGTAAAGATTGATCATCCTGAATACGATTGGAATGCATGCATAAAAGAGAGTATGAGAATAATGGATGGACACAAGATGGAGTTGTTTGTCTTAATGCTCAGCTTTATCGGATGGTCAATTGTTGGTTTGTGTGCTTGCGGTATTGGACTTCTTTGGGTTGAACCATATATCGAGACAGCATATGCAAACTTCTATAACAGCATTAAATAATATTTGTTTTGTTGATTTTTTTTAAGTTGACAATGCTTTTTGAGTGTACTATAATTCCACTAATGGCGTTGACAAAGAGAAGTAGCTATGATTATCGCTTACAGAGAGCGGATGTTGGTGGGAGTTCTGCAGAATGAATTATAGTGAATAACACTTTCGAGCTGCAAACTGAAAGGATTTTTCTCAGTAGGGGAGCCGTGACCGAGCGTAAATCGGAAGGTTTTTAAACCGTGAGTGGCTGCGCTAGCAGTAATTCAGGTGGTACCGCGGATAAGTAGAATCAAAAATACTATTCGTCCTGAAAAATAGTTTCAGGATGAGTTGACTAATA
Source organism: uncultured Eubacterium sp. (assembly GCA_964631845.1). Lineage (GTDB taxonomy): Bacteria > Bacillota > Clostridia > Lachnospirales > Lachnospiraceae > Eubacterium_G. The sequence goes on along the minus strand of CAZWAG010000010.1, from coordinate 31,002 downwards.
AAGAAGAATCGTTCTGAATTTTTGGAGCGATTCTTTTTTTATACAATAGGAAATTCCCTGAAGCATAACACTCAATCAAAAGTGAAGGGAGAAAACTAATGAACACAAACACAAACAACATTTATCGTGACACTACCATGGATCAGATATCTGAAGCAAACGTTGGACAGACAATTAAGATTTCAGGTTGGATTGAAAATATCCGTGACCATGGTGGAGTATCTTTTATTGACTTGAGAGACATGTATGGTGTAATGCAGGTTGTAATGCGTGACACAACTCTTTTAGAGGGATTAAGCAAGGAAGACTGTATTTCTGTAGAAGGACCAATCGAACACAGAGATGAAGAGACTTACAATCCAAAGATTCCTACGGGAACTATTGAGCTTGAAGCAAAATCAGTAACTGTACTTGGAAAGGTGTATAGCCAGCTACCATTTGAGATTATGACTTCAAAGGAGACAAGAGAGGATGTAAGACTTAAATATCGTTATCTTGATTTGAGAAACACAAAGGTTCGTGACAATATGATTTTCCGCTCAAAGGTTATTTCTTATTTGAGACAGAAGATGACAGATATGGGATTTTTGGAAATTCAGACACCAATTCTTTGCGCATCATCCCCGGAAGGTGCCAGAGACTATATTGTCCCATCAAGAAAATTTAAAGGTAAATTTTATGCTTTGCCACAAGCACCTCAGCAGTACAAGCAGTTGCTTATGGTATCAGGCTTTGATAAATATTTTCAAATAGCACCATGTTTTAGGGACGAGGATGCAAGAGCAGACCGTTCTCCAGGTGAATTTTATCAGTTAGATTTTGAAATGAGCTTTGCAACTCAGGAAGATGTTTTCAGAGTTGGTGAAGAAGTGCTTGCAGATACATTTAACAAGTTTGCACCTGAAGGATATGAAGTGACACAGGCTCCATTTCCTATTATCAGCTACAAGGAAGCTATGCTTAAGTATGGTACAGACAAGCCGGATCTTCGTAACCCGCTTGAAATCATTGATGTTACAGAATTCTTCCAGAGATGTACATTCAAGCCATTCCATGGCAAGACAGTTAGATCAATCGTAATTAAGCAGAGATTGTCAAAGGGACAGCACGAAAAGTTACTCAAGTTTGCTCAGGGAATTGGAATGGGTGGACTTGGATACCTTGAAGTATTGGAAGATGGTTCATATAAGGGACCAATTGATAAGTTCATTCCGGATGATATGAAGGATGAAATAAGAAGCATCGGTGGTTTAGAGCCGGATGACACAATCTTTTTCATTGCAGACAATGAGAAAAATGCTTCTCTCTATGCCGGTCAGATTAGAACAGAATTAGGAAATAGACTTGATTTGATTCAGAAGAACGCTTATAAGTTCTGTTATATCAACGATTTCCCAATGTATGAATATGACACTGAGACAAAACAGATGATATTTACTCACAATCCATTCTCAATGCCACAGGGAGGACTTGAGGCGTTAGAGACAAAGAATCCGGAAGATATTTTGGCATATCAGTATGACATCATATGTAATGGTGTTGAATTGTCATCAGGTGCTGTCAGAAATCATGATATGAAGGTTATGATAAAAGCATTTGAGATTGCCGGATATAGTGAAGATGAGTTGAAAGAAAAGTTTGGAGCTCTTTACAATGCGTTCCAGTTTGGTGCACCACCTCATGCAGGAATGGCACCGGGTGTTGACAGAATGATTATGCTTCTTCGTGATGAAGAAAACATTCGTGAGGTTATTCCATTCCCAATGAATGGTAATGCTCAGGACCTTATGTGCGGTGCTCCATCTGAAGTTACAGAACAGCAGCTAAGGGAAGTTCACATAAAGGTTCGTAAGTAATAAAATAAAATGCTACTCTTAAAAGAGAGTAAGAATAAAAAATATTTAACACAGTTGTGGATTGAAATCTGCAGCTGTGCTTTTTATATAATTGGATTTGGGTGACCTTTAAAATAGGCATTTGCAACCTCCGGTTGTCAAATTGAAAGGTTAACCTGCTGGTGCGCAACCACAAAAAATGATAGTATTTTCTCATCATCGATGACATACATTGACTTGATAACACAGTCTTTGTGAAATATAATATCAATGGAGGAAATAATATGAATTTAGCAGACAAAATTATATCGTTAAGAAAACAAAAGGGTTGGTCACAGGAAGAGCTTGCAGCTCAGATGGATGTATCCAGACAGGCCGTCTCAAAATGGGAGAGTGAAGCAAGCTCACCGGACATAGACAAAATTATATTATTAAGTAAAATATTTGATGTGAGCACTGACTTCCTTTTAAAGGATAATGATGAACAGGCAAATATAGAAACAGAATCATCAAATGAAAATGCAGAAGATATAAAAGAGCCTATAAAAAGATTTGTTTCTAAGAATGAGGCAAGGGATTATATTGATTTGCGAAAAGAAATCGCGAAAAAAATAGCATTAGGCGTTTGGCTTTGCATTTTGTCACCGATTACAATGTTTATATTATTGGGAATGTCACAGGACAAAAGCAGCAATGTTATATCGGAAGAAATGGCTTCTATCGTTGGTGTATGCGCTATATTGATAATTGTTGCCGGAGCGGTAGCTTTGTTTGTCACTAGTGGATTCAAACTCAGTCAGTATGAATACATGGAAAAGGAAGCTTTTATTATTGACAGGGAAACAAAAGAAGAAACAAAGCTAATGGACGAACAATATGCTCCTATTTTTAGAACAAATATGACGATAGGAATAATTGTATGCATAATTTCGGCAATTCCGTTGTTGCTAAGTGCGGCAACAGAGGATGAAAAGCTTGTGCTGTGGGCTCTGGCTTTGCTATTACTGATAGTTTCTTTTGGCGTGTACAGAATTGTCAAGGTCGCCATTGTTAAAAGCGGATTTCAGCAGATTTTGCAGGAAGGCGAATACAAGGAAGAGATAAAAGAAGCAAATAAAGATATGGAACCATTTACAGCAGTGTACTGGATGGTGATAGTGGCTGCTTATTTGTTGGTTAGCTTTTTGACAAATAAATGGGAAATAACATGGGTTATTTGGCCGGTAGCAGGCATCTGCTTCGGAGCAATGTCAGTTATTTTTAGAAGTATTAAAGAGAAAAGAAATTAATGTTAGAGGATGAAAATATGTATAATACAGTAATTTTTGATTTGGATGGAACACTACTTAATTCATTAGATGATTTGGCTGATTCAGTCAATTATGTTCAGAAAAAATATGATTTTCCGGTTGATTCCATTGACGTAGTTCGTCAGCATGTTGGAAATGGAATTAGAAATCTTATTATGCGCTCAATTCCAGATGGAGAAAATAACGAATGCTTTGAACAGTGTTTTGCTGATTTTAAGGCATATTATCAGCAGCATTGTGAAGACAAAACAGACATGTATCCCGGAATCAGAGATTTACTTGTTGAGTTGAAAAGCAGAGGAATTAAAATGGCGATTGTGTCAAATAAGGCACATCCTTCGGTTCTGAAGCTTCACGATACATATTTTAAAGAATATATAGATATGGCTTTCGGTGAAAATGAAGATGCAGGAATAAAGAAAAAGCCGGCACCTGACATGGTATGGCATGCGATGGAAGAATTAGGAAGCACGAAAGAGGAGACATTGTATGTAGGAGATTCAGACATTGACAAAATGACTGCTGACAATTCCGGAATAGATTGTGTGTTATGCCAGTGGGGCTTTAGAAGTTTGGAGCTATTACAGAAAATGAATCCAAAAGCAATTATTGCAACACCGGATGAACTGTTACAGAACCTCTAATGTTGCAATATAATAATAAATATTAAAGACAAGTTATTTGTCTTGTAATGAAACAGGCGAGTTTAGTTTGATTGTAATTGAATCATATGATAAAACTCGCCTTGCTTTTTCATAAGTTCATCATATGTTCCAAATTCAGTGCAACCACCATTCCCAACGACAACAATTTTGTCGGCATTTCTAATAGTAGAAAGTCTATGCGCAACAATAAAGGTTGTGCGTGTGTTTGCCATATTCTCAATAGCCTTTTGTATTTCATGCTCAGAGGCACTATCAAGAGCAGAAGTAGCCTCGTCAAATATAATAACCTTAGGATCACGTACAAGTGCTCTCGCGATAGCGAGACGCTGTCTCTGACCACCTGAAAGCTTACCACCGTTTTCGCCTATCATCGAATCTAGTCCGTCAGGTAACTCTTCTACGAAAGATTTCAAGTTTGCAGACTCGATTGCCTGCCACAATTGCTCATCAGTTACGTCAGGCATTCCGTAAGTGATATTGTCTCTTATAGAACCGGAGAATAAAATTGTATTCTGTGGAACTACAGCAACAAAATCACGATAGCTTCTCAGGTTAAGTGTATCTAAATCATGACCATCTAAATAAATACTGCCTGATGCTGGTTTGATAAAACCAATCAAAAGATTGAGGATAGTAGTCTTGCCTGCGCCGGATTCACCTACGAGAGCGATTGTTTCTCCGGCATTGACTGACAAACTGAAATCAGATAATATTTCCTTTGAATCTTCATAACTGAAAGATACTTTATCAAAGTTAAAATCACCGACAATTTTATCAAGCTTCATCTTTCCGGTGTAGTCTTCAACATCGTCTGATAATAAAATTTCACCTATACTTGAAATAGATTCTGTTCCTCTTGTCATATTAGGAAGAATCATAATGATTGCCGCAACCTGATTTACAATAGTAGTGAAATAACTCTGGTATGTTGCAATTTCACCGACTGATATTATTTTTTTGAAAGCCATAATACCGGTGAATGCCAGGCATATTACCTGAAAGGCCTGGAATATACACCAGCTGACAGCACTAAAGTTAGCGTGCATTATGTCGAGCTTGTAGCCCTTATGAGCAACGCCATTTAGAAAACCACCCATTTTTTTGATTTCTTCATTTTCCAAAGCGTGAGCTCTTGTTACAGGAATAAGTTCAACCATCTCAACCACACGGGTGGAGGTTTCCTCCATTTGCTTACGGAATTCACGGTTGGTCTTTCGTATTCCTTTTCTAAACATACCAATCAAAGCACCTGCAATAGGGACAGTGATAAGGAAGAAAAAGAATACAACAACACTTTTGGATACTGTTACAATCAGTGCAACAGTAATGTTCAGTATGATAGTAAGCATATTTGAAAATAATTGAGATGATAATTGCTGTACGGCTTCAACATCACGTATAATTTTTGACTGAAGTCTGCCGGATTCATTTTCTTTGTGATATGAAATAGAAAGCTGTTGTAGCTTTCTGACAAGAGAACTGCGAAGATGCGCTTCTACTGCACGGGTAGCAGTGCTTTGACAAACATTGAACAAATAGTTTAATGGAACATTAAACAGGATTAAAATCATTATTATTGCAATGTTTATAATGATATCTTTTGAAGAATATGCCACAGGATTTGTAGCAATATTAATAATGTTACCTGTAACAATAGGAAGAACCCATACAGGACTGTTTTTCAACACAAAGAAAAATCCCGCTAGGAGAAATCGCCAATAATTTCCTTTATACAATTTAAAGAACGTTTTTATTGGATGGCCTTTGTCTTGACTAAATATTTTTACATATTCATCTGGATTTTCTACGGGATTATCCTCAACCCATTCCTCTTCTTTATAGAAAAAACTCATAATAACACCTTAAATATATTAATTAACACCGCAGGCTTCCTTAGCCAGTGAGTCTGCAAGGTCATTGTACTTATCACCGGAATGCCCTTTTACTTTTTCAAAATTGATATCTACTTTCTTTTTTGCTTTGTCAAAATATTTTTTGTATGCGATAGTGCCGGCTTTGTTGGTCTTCCATTCGCCTGTACACCACTTTGATATTCCCATATAATCATAAAAAATAGTCAGCATTGATACATTGTTTTTGATTGCGTATTCCATTGCAGCCATAGAACCATATATTTCTCCGGCAACATTTCTCATCAATGCCATTTCAGGGTCGTTAAAGGAATCAGAAAGATGGATTTCTTCACCCTTGTGGAACATAACTACTCCATATCCGAATTCTTTTGTGGCAATATTATAACTACCGTCTACATATGCGACAGCTTTTACGGCATTTGAAAAAGGCTTGTCTCTGTCAGGTGCAGGTTCATTTAAAATTGGAGTTGACGAATTGCTAACATTAGCGATAGCTGAACTATTGATATTATCTGTATCAAAAAAGCTTAATTGCTGTCCGTCCCAACCCATATATTCATATGCTTCCGATTTGCTTTTAAAGCTTTTGTACAGTGCACCCGGATAGCCCTTTACACTTGCTTCGCACTCCTCCCAGGTTTCAAAAATGCCTGTTGATAAACCGACTTTTACTGCATAATACTTTTTTGCCATAGTGAATCCTTTCTACATATTAAAACATCTATAAATTACTTCTTCCATGGATTGCCCTTTAATGGGTCTGTTGGGTCCCAGCCTGAACGCTCATCATCAGGGTCAAGCTTTTTTAGCTTTGGTATAGGAATAGGAGGCTCTTCATCTGTAAGCTCATATATAGATACAGCTGTGCCTTCCTTACAATTTTCATATATCCATTTTATGGCTGCAACCTTCATACGGACACAACCAAGGGAAGCCGGCTTTCCAAGCTTGTTATATTCTTCAGTTTCCAAATCATCGTTTTCAGGTGAATAATATGGAACTGAGTGAAGCATTATTTGACCGTCGATGCGAATTGCGTACTGAGCGTACGTGCCATCAACCATAAGATGCCATCTGTATTTGTCAGATATTGAGAAAATTCCGATTGGAGTATTTTCCGGTATTTTGGCAGTTGAGCAGATAAAAGTCTTGTAAGGAATGGTGTAGTTACCATCTTTATCTATACCATATACAACGACAAAATTTTCTGATCTGTTTACTTTGATTTCAAATGGATATTCAGCATCAAAATCTATTAACTTTTTGGCTGCCTTCCCTACTAAAAATTCATCTTCTGTTTCATCCTCTTTAGGTACTCCAACAATAATAGGAATAAAATCTTTTGGAATACTTTTATCTATTTGATAATTAGATACATTAAACTCTACTTTACTTAAAGCTTTCATATCTATATTTTGTTGCTCATCATTGCCATCTTTATGTAAAAAAATAATGATAGTCAAAACAAGGATTATAATTATTAATCCAAAAACTGCTTTGCCTATAAAACTTTTGTATCTCGTAAAAAAATTATGCATTGTGTGTCTCCGTTATTTTTTCGCAGTATAAACATATTCTATATTCTAAAGAGATTAATTTCAATAGGATAATTCCCCCATTTTAATTGACGTAAAGTACCTGATTTGTTATTATTTTGTATAGTTATAGGCAAATGACCTATGGAAGGAGATTTTAATATGGGATACACAAAACAGGATATTTTAAACATTGCACAGTCAGAGGATGTAGAATTTATTCGTCTTCAGTTCACAGATCTTTTTGGAACATTAAAAAATGTTGCCATCACAAAGAGTCAGCTTTCAAAGGCACTTGATAACAAAATCATGTTTGACGGTTCATCTATTGAAGGCTTTGCGAGAATAGAAGAATCTGACATGTATTTATATCCGGATTATGATACATTTGAAATTTTACCATTTAGACCACATCAGGGAAAAGTTGCAAGAATGATTTGCGATGTGTACAAGCCGGACGGCACACAGCTTGAAAATGACCCAAGATTTATTCTTAAGAAGGTCCTAAAGGAAGCAGCTGATATGGGATATACATTTAATGTTGGACCGGAGTGTGAGTTTTTCTTATTCCACACCGATGATCATGGAAAGCCAACAACAATAACACATGAAACAGCAAGCTATTTTGATCTTGGACCTACAGACCTTGGAGAAAATGCACGTAGAGACATCGTTCTCAATCTTGAACAGATGGGCTTTGAGGTTGAAGCATCCCACCATGAGGTTGCTCCGGCTCAGCACGAAATTGGTTTTAAATATGGCGAAGCACTTGAGACAGCAGATAGAATTATGACATATAAGCTTACAGTTAAGACTATTGCAAAGAGACACGGTTTGTATGCTTCATTTATGCCAAAGCCAAAATATGGTGTATGTGGTTCAGGTATGCATATCAATATGTCACTTTTCAAAGATGGAAAGAATGCATTTGTAAATGAAAATGATGAGAATGGATTGAGCAAGGAAGCATATAGCTTTATTGCCGGACTGATGGAACATATTAGAAGCATTACAGCAATAACAAATCCAATTGTAAACTCATATAAGAGACTTGTGCCAGGCTATGAAGCACCAACTTATATTGCATGGTCGGCTAAGAACAGAAGTCCTCTTATCAGAATACCGGCTTCAAGAGGTACGGGAACAAGAATCGAGCTTAGATGTCCGGACTGTGCCTGCAATCCATATCTTGCTATCGCAGTTTGTCTTGCAGCAGGTCTTGATGGAATTAAGAGAGGCTTAGAACCTGTAGAAAGCGTTCAAAAAGATATATATGCTATGACAGATGATGAGAGAGAAGCGGCAAATATCGAGAGCCTTCCAAAGAACTTATATGAAGCAATAACAGAAATGAAAAAATCATCTTTTGTTAAAGAAGTGTTAGGAAAAGATGTTTTCAAAAAATACATTCGCGCTAAAGAAGCAGAGTGGATGGAATATACTTCGCAGGTAACAGATTGGGAAATCGACAGATATTTAAACATAATCTAAAATAAAAGCTTTTTAAGGTACTATTTATTTGGAGGATTAAATGTCAGGTATTGTTGTTGTTTTCCCAAAGATAGAAGATGCACAGGCTCTGAAAAGCTTACTACTGAGAAATGGATATGACCATGTTCATGCCAGAAATACAGGGGCAGGAGCAATAAATGTCGCAGATAATATCGGAGAGGGAATAGTAATAAGTGGATATCGATTGCCCGATATGCTCTATACAGAAATTGCAGATAGTCTTGAAGGAAGATTTGAGATGATACTGGTAGCATCAAGGCAAAGACTTTTAGAGGATGATTCGAGTGTTGCAAGATTAGAGATGCCTATTAGGGTTAGGGATTTGCTTAATTCGGTGGAAATGATGGACCGAAACTTGTATGAGAGAACGAGAAAGTCAAAGCGCAAACCGGGAAAGCGAAGCCCGGAGGAGCAATCGATTATTGATCAGGCCAAAGCGGTCTTAATGGAAAAAAATAATTTGTCAGAAAATGATGCACATAGATACATTCAGAAGTCAGCAATGGACAGTGGACGAACGATGGTCGAAACTGCATCAATGATTCTGTCAATTATGTATAAAGATTAAATCTTATAAAAAAAGAGAAAGAAGGACTGAAAAATGTACAAGGTAAACGAAAACTATTTGAAATTGCAGGGAAGTTATTTATTCTCAAACATTGCAAAAAAAGTGGCTGCATACAAAGATGCTAACCCGGATAAAGAGGTTATAAGTCTTGGTATTGGGGATGTCACTCAACCATTGGCACCAGCCATAATTGAGGCACTTCACTCAGCAGTTGATGAGATGGCAGTAGCAGAAACATTTAAGGGATATGCCCCAGATCTCGGATATGAATTTTTGAGAACTGCTATCAGAGACAATGACTACAAGGCCAGAGGCGTAGACATTGCTTTAGACGAAATATTTGTCAGTGACGGCGCAAAATCAGATTCAGGTAACATTGGTGATATTTTTTCATCAGACAACAGAATCGCTGTTTGTGATCCTGTATATCCGGTATATGTTGACACAAATGTAATGGCTGGAAGAACAGGAGAATTTGTAAACGGTTCATGGAGCAATGTAATTTACATGCCATGTACAAAAGCTACACACTTTGCACCGGAGCTTCCAAAGGAAACACCTGATATTATTTATCTCTGTTTCCCAAATAACCCAACAGGTTCAACAATCACAAAGGATGAATTACAGAAGTGGGTTGACTATGCAAATGAAAAAGGTGCTGTAATCATTTACGATGCAGCTTATGAAGCATATATCTCAGAGGATAATGTTCCACACACAATTTATGAATGTGATGGAGCAAAAACATGTGCAATTGAGCTCAGAAGTTTTTCAAAAAATGCAGGCTTTACAGGTACTCGTTTGGGATTCACAGTTATTCCTAAAGAGTTAGAAACAAATGGAGTAAAATTAAATGCTCTTTGGGCAAGAAGACATGGAACAAAGTTCAATGGTGCTCCATACATCATTCAGAAAGCCGGCGAAGCTGTATATTCACCGGAAGGAAAGGCTCAGACACAGGCACAGGTTGCTTACTATATGAACAACGCAAAGATTATTAAGGATGGTCTTGCAGAAGCAGGATTTTCAGTAAGTGGTGGTGTCAATGCACCATATGTATGGCTTGAAACTCCAGATAAAATGACATCATGGGATTTCTTTGACTACCTGCTTGAAAATGCAAACATAGTAGGAACACCTGGTTCAGGCTTTGGCCCAAGTGGTGAAGGATATTTCCGACTGACAGCATTCGGAACTTATGAAAACACTCTCAAGGCTATTGAAAGAATTAAAAATTTATAATAAAAAGTGCATAACTTATTTTTTAAAAGATATATCTCAAAACACGTTGTTGCTCTTGTTTTGAGATATATCCTTTTATAAAAAAATTATGCATTTTTATAATATTTTTTATTATTTAAAATTTTTAGGAAAGGAGGAGAATCATGTTTGAGAGATTGTTCAAAAAATCTACAAAACCGACAGCAGCTGTTTTTGTAGATTATGAACATTGGTACTATGGGTATCAAAATCTATTTTCGATGAAGCCAAACGTTGATGATTGGTACAAAGAACTCACAGATGAATACAATGTAAAAGAATTGAAGTTCTTTGGAGATTTTCATGGTAGCAGTATAGAAAATGAATTGTCAAAGCTGGAAAAGTATACAAAAGATGTTGTTCACACAGCAAGTACAAAGGATGGAGTGGACAAGGATTTCACTGATTTTATTATATTAGATGCAATATACCGAAGTGCAGCAAAAGTAAGTGCCCCAGAAGTTTATATTATTTTTACTGGCGATGCACATTTCAATTTGGCAATAAAATATTTAAGAGAAAAAAATAAAAAAGTCATAATATACGGAGTGAAACGTTCATTGAGCAACAAATTAAAATCATCAGCCAACTCATATGTTGAAATGCCAAGAACAATGCATGAGCAACAATATTATTATGATGCGATATTAAAATCTTTATATATTTTAAAGAAGCGCAGAAAGATGGCTACGTACAATAAGACAATTGAGAATGTTTCTTCACATAGTGGTGTTTCCAGAGAAAAAATTAAAGCAGCACTTGATGATTTGATGAATAATAAATATATGACTGAAGAAACAAGAAATTATCGTGGTAAAAAACCAAAGGTATTGAAGGTTAACTGGCGAAGACTTGCAGCAGATGGTTTGTGGGGCAAAAACAAAGCTGATAAATAGACAAGTAATATTTAGCCGGGAAAATTAAAAAAAGTGCGTAAGAAAAATGTACCGGCTTCCAATAAGTTAGATTTTAAAGCTAACTTGTTGGAAGCCGGTACAATATTTTTGCGATTTTTTCTTCTTTATATCATATTTTTATAGTTTACTATATCCATGACCATTTACTAAAGCTTCGATAGGTTCTCCTGCTTGACATAAAGGACATTCGTGATTTGAGTATGCATGATAGTTTGGAATATCTTCAGCACGATACAGGGCATCGACTCTGTGACCTTTTATTGAATCAACCGCACTAAAGATAGCTGAGATGCCTTGAACTATACCACCGTAATATTCTATACATTCTAAGCTGCTACAGATAGTCTTTCCTGTTGTAGCAGATGCCAATAACAAAAGTACATTACGATTTTTGATTTCATGCTTTAAGTTGTCCCTGAAAATCATTTCACCATATGCATCGAATTCAGGAGTAACTACATAAATAGTTTTGTGAGCATTCATTGACAAAATACCTGCACGGCTTAATTCGTTTGCAAGGAATGCACCGATGACCTCGCAACCGTCGAGACAAACAATAGTATCGATAGGTCTGCCCATTACATTGTAATAATCTTTCATGGCAATGGCTATGCGCTCGGCTTCGTTTGCACGAGTCTTCATAGTTGTCATGTCTAAATAGTTATTCAGATGTGAATGCTTTGTAGCAAAATGACCGGGAATAACCTTTAGCTGAATGTTAGGATCCTTTCTTGAGTAATACTTGATAATTCGGCTTTCGTTCATAAAAATCCCTCCTTTTGTGTAGGGGCAGAACCCCATTATAAGTCCGTTCAAAGTTATAATACAATTATACAATAATGGGAAATCTTTTCAACGGAAAACTTTGTCAAAATAATAATAAAAACGTTAAAATTTGTGATAATATAAAAAGATGAGAGAAAAAGTTAAAAACAGTTTAATATATAATATATTCGGAAAGGAAAATGATATGAAAAGATATATAAAAATAGTGGCAATATTGATGGCTTTTTCAGTTGCGGTGTCAAGTACATATGCTGGAACTACAGTATCGGCTAATGAGATTATTACGCAGGAAACAACAAAAGAGATTACCACTGAAATACCAACAGAGGAGCCAACAGAGCTACCCACTGAGCCACCGACAGAACCACCAAAGGTAGTATACGAAGCGAAGAACGGAGTTCTCACAAAATATTATGATGACGAAAATCGAACAACGTTTACTATTCCAAATACGATTACAGCTATAGGTGATAATGCATTTAAGGATGCTGTTCATCTAAAGACAATAAAATTTCAGGAGACAAGCAAGGTTACAACTATTGGGAAAAGTGCGTTTAGTGGATGTATTGAATTGTCATCATGCAGCATTCCTGCAAGTGTGACTACAATTAAGGACAAGGCCTTTGAAAACTGTCCTAAATTAAAAAAGATCACATTGAGAAAAAAGGTGACAATTATTGGAAAGGATGCTTTTGCAGGAGATACCGCATTGACATTGTATGTATATGCAAATTCAACCGGAAAGGCATATGCAATAGCGAATAACATAAATTGGGTGTTTACAGATTCTGAAATAGCAAGACAAAATAAAAGTAACGCCATATATGCAAAATATATGAGCAAGCTAAGCCCAAATGCTGTAAATCAGTTTAAATTGCTATACTTAGACAATTATGTTCCACAGGGTGTTTGTGTTGTCGGAAATTATCTGATAGTTTCGATGTATTACAAAGGATTAAAGAAAAACTCAATTTTACTGCTTTACAATAAGAAAACAGGTGCATTTATCAAAAAGGTTGTGCTTCCATCGAGAGACCATGTTGGTTCGATTGTAAACATAAAGGGAAAGCTTGTTATAGGTCTTTGCAATATTTCAATCACAGATTATGTGGCAGTTATTAGTCCGGGAAAATTGAAAAAAATAAAAAACGGTAAAAAGATAAAGTACGACTACAAAAAGAAAATTCCGGGATATGCAGATTTCGCTCAGTATGACGGAAGCATATACTGGGCAGGTCACAGCGCAAATATTTCTAACGCAAGGATGTATGGATATACTGTAAAAGTAAAAAAGAAGAAGCTTGTGTTTAAGAAAAAGTATTCATTTATTGTGCCATCAAACACTCAAGGTCTTGTCGTACAAAAATCAGGAAACTACAGAACATTTACCTTTACATCTTCATACGGAAGAACAAATGATTCGAAATTATTGACCTACAAGGTAAACATCAAAAAGAATAAGTCACTTGGCAAAGCGGTGAGCATCAATGCGTTGCCGCCAATGGCAGAAGGCATGTATATGACTTCAAAGAAAAATGTATATATGCTGTTTGAGTCAGGTGCAGGTCTGTTTTGTGGTGACCCCAATAACACTTCAGAAATACAAATAAATAACGTCTGCAGGATGAATTTGGCAGGATTGCTTCAAATGTAGTTAAAAAGGTAATTGAAATGTGGTGTAAAAGGGCTTAGTTTATTGACTTTTAAAGACATATTTTTTAAACTATACACTAGTGATTTAATATAGTTAGGAGGTCGTTATGGCAAATATTATTTCAGATGAAACTATTGAATATGTTGGTATATTGGCAAAGCTTGAATTGTCTGATGAAGAAAAAGAAAAGGCAAAGAAGGATATGGGTGAGATGCTTGACTACATTGACAAGTTAAATGAGCTTGATACAAGTGGTGTTGAACCTATGAGCCATGTGTTCCCTGTCAACAATGTTTTTAGAGAGGACGTTGTCTTAAATGGAGATGACAGAGAAAATATTTTGAGCAATGCTCCTGAAAGCAATGAGGAAGCATTTATTGTTCCAAAGACATTTGATTAAAAATTGAGTTGGACATTCAGAAATATAGACTGAAGAATATTAGTAAAGAGTAAATAATTACCAACAATTTACTTTTTAGGTATAGGAGAAAAGATTATGAATTTAATGAATTTAACAGCCGTTCAGTTGGGTAAAAAGATTAAAGCGGGTGAGGTTAAGGTTGTGGATGCTGTAAATGCAGCGTTTGAACAGATTGAAGCCGTGGAAAAAGACATAAACAGCTACGTAACTGTTTATGAAAAAGACAAAGTTATTGAAAAAGCAGAAAATATTCAAAAGCTTATAGATGAGGGACTTCTTACAGGACCTCTCGCAGGAGTGCCTGTTGCAATAAAAGACAATATGTGTACCAGAGGAACTCTCACAACATGTAGCTCAAAGATTCTTGGAAACTTTTATCCTACATACACAGCAGAGGCAGTATTAAATCTTGAAAAGGCCGGTGCTGTAATTATAGGAAAGACAAACATGGATGAGTTCGCTATGGGAAGCACAACAGAGACTTCTGCATACGGTGAAACTAAAAACCCATGGAACACAGAACATGTTCCCGGTGGTTCATCAGGTGGTAGCTGTGCAGCAGTGGCAGCTCAGGAATGCTCTTATGCATTGGGTTCAGATACAGGTGGATCAATCAGACAGCCAAGTTCATTTTGCGGTGTTACAGGAATCAAGCCTACATATGGAACAGTATCAAGATACGGACTTATTGCCTATGGTTCATCCCTTGATCAGATTGGTCCTATAGCAAAGGATGTTACAGACTGTGCAACAATTTTAGAGACTATTGCAAGCTATGACGAAAAGGATTCAACATCTGTAAAGAGAGATTCTTATAATTTTACAGAAGCTTTAGTAGATGATGTAAAAGGACTTAAGATTGGTATCCCTAAGGGATATTTCGGAGAAGGTCTCGATAAAGAAGTAAAAGAAGCAATATTAAATGCTGTTAAGGTTTTAGAAGATAAGGGTGCTATTGTAGAAGAGTTTGATTTAGATTTGATTGAATATGCAATTCCTGCATACTATGTTATTGCAGATGCGGAAGCAAGCTCAAACCTTGCACGTTTCGATGGCGTTAAATATGGATACAGAACAGAAGATTACAGAGGACTTCACAATATGTACAAGAAGAGCCGTTCAGAGGGCTTCGGTGAAGAAGTTAAGCGTAGAATTATGCTTGGCTCATTTGTATTGAGCTCAGGATATTATGATGCTTATTATTTAAAAGCACTCAGAACAAAAGCGTTGATTAAAAAAGCATTTGATGAGGCTTTCTCAAAATATGACGTTATTATAGGACCTGCTGCTCCTACTACAGCACCAAAGCTTGGCGAAAGCTTGTCAGATCCAATTAAGATGTATTTAGGTGATATATATACTATTTCTGTAAACCTCGCAGGTCTTCCGGGCATTTCAGTTCCTTGTGGAACAGACAGCAGGGGATTGCCTATAGGAATGCAAATTCTGGGAGATTGCTTTAAAGAAAATACTATTATCAGAGCAGCGTATTCATATGAGCAGTCAAGAGGTGACCTTGGCATATGTGAGACTGCAAAGGCTAGAGATTAGGAGGGAGCGGAAATGAGACAGTACGAAACAGTAATTGGACTTGAGGTCCATGTAGAGTTAGCAACAAAGACAAAAATATTCTGCTCCTGTTCAACAGAATTCGGTGGAGCGCCAAATACACACACATGTCCTGTATGTACAGGTATGCCAGGTTCTCTTCCTGTATTAAACAAGCAGGTAGTTGAATATGCTATGGCGGTTGGTATCGCAACAAACTGTAGCATTACACAGAATTGTAAATTTGACAGAAAAAATTATTTCTATCCGGACAATCCACAGAATTATCAGATATCACAGCTTTACAAGCCTATCTGTACAAATGGTTTTGTAGAGATAAAGGATGCAGACGGAAATCCAAAACAGGTTAGAATCCACGAGATTCACATGGAAGAGGATGCCGGAAAATTAGTACACGATGATTGGAACGATTGCTCACTGGTTGATCTTAACCGCTCGGGTGTTCCACTTATTGAAATTGTGTCAGAGCCTGATATGCGCAGTGCAGATGAGGTTATTGCATACCTCGAAAAGCTTCGACTTATAATTCAGTATCTCGGAGCATCAGACTGCAAGTTAAATGAAGGTTCAATGCGTGCCGATGTCAACCTTTCAGTTCGTGAGGTTGGTGCAGAAGAATTTGGTACAAGAACAGAGATGAAGAATCTTAACTCGTTTAAGGCAATTCACAGAGCGATAGAAAATGAACGCGAGCGTCAGATTGATCTCATTGAGTCAGGCGAAGCAGTTGTTCAGGAAACACGTAGATGGGACGATAACAAGGAATATTCATATGCTATGCGTTCAAAAGAAGATGCACAGGATTACAGATACTTCCCTGACCCTGACCTGGTGCCAATCATTATCAGTGACGAGTGGATAGAGGAAGTAAAACAGCGTGAGCCGGAATTTCGAGATGAAAAGATGGCCAGATATATAGAAGAATTTGAATTGCCGGAATATGATGCGGATATTATCACATTGTATAAGCCTTTGGCAGATCTCTTTGAAGAGACAGTAGCACTAGGCAATAAACCAAAGGAAGTTAGCAACTGGATTTTGGGTGAGACGATGCGTCTTTGCAAAGAGGAAAGCATTGATCCTGATCAAATCAAATTCTCTGCAGAAAATCTTTCAAAGCTTATCAAGCTGATTGAAGGAAATGTTATAAACCGTGGCTCAGCAAAAGAAGTCTTTGAGGAAATGTTCAAATCAGACGTTGACCCAGAGGTGTATGTTGAAGAACATGGAATGAAGCAGGACAATGACGAAGAGGGATTAAGAGCTATTGTTGAGGAAGTAATAGCAAACAATCCTAAGATAGTAGAAGATATCAAAGGTGGTAAGGACAAAGCTATAGGAGCTCTTGTCGGTCAGACAATGAAGGCGACTAAAGGAAAAGCAAATCCGGGAATGGTAAACAAATTAATCAAAGAATTAATTTAGTTCCCGAAGGGAGTACAATATGATGCAGAACCATAAAAGCCACAAATGATTTTACATATACAGTTAAGGGGCTTAAGTCAAAGAAAAAATACAGTGTGAAGGCCCGGGCATATGGAAAACGTAATGGAAAATATATTTGGGGAAATTGGAGCAAAACAATAAGTAAAAAAGTAAAATAAATAATAAGATGCTTTAGGTATTTGAACTGTATATATGACAGAATAATATCTAAAGCATCTTTTTTTGTATGAATTTTTTTCAGGGACTATGCAATAAAATCTTAATAAGCTTTGTTTAATTAGTAAAATAAGAACGAAGAAAACGGAGGCTTTATATGAAAACATTAAAGAAAACTATTGCAACAATACTTATGGCGGCAATGCTGGTATCAGTTATGCAACAGACAACAACCACGGTACTCGCAAAATCTAAGGTTCACTCGACTTTAAAGAAGGGAACTCTTACTATCAGTGGAAAAGGTAAAATGCCTTCAAGCATGACCTTCCAGAAAAACAGGAAAATCAAAAAGGTAGTTATCAAGTCAGGTGTAACATCAATTTCAAACAAAGCATTTTACAAGTGCTCAAAGCTTACAAAGGTGACAATAGCAAAATCAGTTAAAGAGATTGGAATAGATAGCTTTAATGGAACAGCATTAAAAACTGCCACAGTTCCAAGCAAGGTAAAAACAATTGGTCAGGATGCATTTAGCAACTGTAAAAACTTAAAGAACATTACATTGCCCGGATACTTTTACATCAAAGCAAAAAGTGGGGATAGTAAGAAGTACATTATTGCAAATAATACATTTGACACTGTTAAATTCAATTCGGACTTTGATGGATATGTGGCTTCGTATTTTAAGTGTAATAACTTGCAGGTGGCAGATAATGACGCATATTCCAGAAGTGTAGATGGCGTTGTGTATTCAAATGATTACAAGAGAATTGTAGCAGTGCCATCTGAAAGAACATCGTTGGTTATTAACAATAAGTGTCAAGTTCTTAATCTTGACTCAATGACATATGCAACACAAACAGCAACAGGTTATACCGGAGGATGTACAAAGCTCTCAAAGATTACAATACCGGAAAGTGTAAACAAAATCGAAATTTCACCAAATAGTGATTTGAGCTATTCCTGTTTGCCGTTAACTGACATAGATTTTCAGGTAAAAAATCTTGATGAAGAAAGCATTATCTCATTGGTAAGTGTTATACATTCAAGTGGTGCATCAAATGTTATGAAGAAAATAGATGAAAAGCTTGAGGAAGTAACTCAAAAAGATGGATTGTGTATAGTAGGTAATACAGCAATAAAATATATAGGATCACAGCAAAAGGTTATCATTCCTGATGGAATTACTGTGATAGGAGATTTTTGCTTTGCAGACAATAAAGTTCTCACCGAAATAACAATTCCAAAGGCAATTAAAACAATAGGAAGAAGAGCATTTAAGAACTGTACAAATTTATCTTCTGTAAAAAGACCAGAGAGTGAAGAGGTAGATTGTTTAAACTATGTGGATTCAGAAGCCTTTATGAACACTGGTTCAATTGACAATATATATATAGATGCAAACACGATGGGGAAAGATATGTTTGCCGATTCTAAGATTAAAAGGGCAGAGCTGGGACCTAATGCAAATTATATATCAGAAGGTATGTTTAGAAATTGTTCGGAGCTTGAACAGGTAATTGTAGGTGATACGATTGATTGGATTGGAAGCCATGCCTTTGAAAACTGTACAAAAGTTGATATTTCAAATATTTGTGGTACACCATATAACATTGGCGAAGGTGCTTTTAAAGGATGTAAGTGGGATAAAATAATAATTAATTTCGTTGATGTAACTATAGAAAAAGATGCCTTTAAAACAAATGATGATGTGAAAAAAAATATTATTATAACGAACAGTAATGATGCAGAGAATGTAAATACAAATGCTTTCCCTTATAAAAATACAATACTCACATTTAAGGATGGAATATATGAAGCATTCTGCGGTGCGAATATTTTAAAGGTAAAAAAACAGAAAAAAGGAAAAGAAAAGGTAACTCTTGCATGGGCTAAGGTTGTAGATATAAGTGGATACCAGGTAAAGGTTAGCACAGACTCAAAATTCAAGAAAAAGGTATCAACTTTTAACTACAAGAGTTCAAAAACTTCAGCTACGGTAGTAGTAAAAAATAACAACAAGAAAGTATATGTAAAAATCAGACCATATAAGACTTCCAAAGGAAAAAAGGTATATGGCAGATGGTCATATGCAAGCAAGTAGTTAGAAAACGGAGGGATTATATGAAAATATTAAAGAAAACTATTGCAACAATGCTTATGGCGGCAATGCTGGTATCGGTTATGCCGCAGACGACAACCACGGTACTCGCAAAATCTAAGGTTCACTCAACTTTAAAGAAGGGAACTCTTACTATCAGTGGAAAAGGTAAAATGCCTTCAAGCATGACCTTCCAGAAAAACAGGAAAATCAAAAAGGTAGTTATCAAGTCAGGTGTAACATCAATTTCAAACAAAGCATTTTACAAGTGCTCAAAGCTTACAAAGGTGACAATAGCAAAATCAGTTAAAGAGATTGGAATAGATAGCTTTAATGGAACAGCATTAAAAACTGCCACAGTTCCAAGCAAGGTAAAAACAATTGGTCAGGATGCATTTAGCAACTGTAAAAACTTAAAGAACATTACATTGCCCGGAAAATTTGATGTCAAAGTAAAAAGTGGAGATAGTAAAAATGATATTATTTCAAATCTACCATTTGATACTGTTAAATTAAATTCAGATATGGGTGTATACATAGTTGAACACTTTAAGTGTAATAACTTGCAGGTAGCAGATAATGATATGTCTCTCAGAAGTGTAGACGGCGTCGTATATTCAAATGATTACAAAGAACTAAGAGCAGTGCCATCTGAAAGAACATCTTTAGTTATTAACAGTAAATGTCAGACAATTTATCTTTATTCAATGGTATATGCAACAGAGACATCATCAGGCTGTACAGGTGGCTGCTCGAAACTTTCAAAGATTACCATTCCGGGCAGCGTAAAGAAAATTATAGGATATACTACTAATACTTATGTAAATCATTCTTATTTGCCTTTAACTGATATAGATTTTCAAGTAGAAAGTCTTGATGATAAAAGCGTGATTTCGTTGGCTAGTGTTCTTCATCCGAGTGGCGCACCAAATGTTATTAAGAAAATAGATGAAAAACTTGAAAATGTGACTCAAAAAGACGGGTTGTATATAGTAGATAAAACAGCATTAAGATATACAGGAACAGAAAAAAAGGTGACTATTCCTGAGGGGATTAATGTAATAGGAGATTCATGCTTTGAAAATAATCAGTCAATTACTGAAATTGTATTGTCAAAATCAGTTGATGCAATAATGACAAGAGCATTTAAAAATTGTACTAATTTGTCTTCTGTAAAAATACTGGAGTCTGGATTAGGAGAAGGATTGCTGTATTTGTGGGCAGAAGCATTTATGAATACAGGTGCAATCGATAAATTTACTATAAAAACAGACAGCATAGGAGAACATTTATTTGCTAATTCTAAGATTAAGCAGGTTGAACTGGTAGAACAGGCGGATTGTATTAGTGACGGAATGTTTAGAAACTGCTCAGAACTGCAAAATGTAATTGTAGGTGATGGAGTGAGAATTTACCGTATTGGTAAATATGCTTTTGAAAATTGCACAAAGTTTGACTTTATGAATATTCTTGATGCGGCAGAGGAAATAAATGAAGGAGCTTTTAAGGGATGCAAATGGGATAAACTCCCAATTAGAATAAACTATGAAAAATGCCTGGAGAAAGATACATTTAAAACAAATGATGATGTAAAAAAGAATGTCATAGTGACGGGAGATACAATAAATGTACATACAAATGCTTTCCCTTATAAAAATACAACACTCACATTCAAAGACGGAATACACGAGGCGTTCTGCGGCGCAAATATTTTAAAGGTAAAAAAACAGAAAAAAGGAAAAGTAAAGGTTACCCTAGCATGGGCAAAGGTTACAGACATAAGTGGATACCAGGTAAAGGTTAGCACAGACTCAAAATTCAAGAAAAAGGTATCAACTTATAACTACAAGAGTTCAAAAACTTCAGCTACTGTAACAGTGAAAAATAACAAGAAGAAAGTGTATGTAAAAATCAGACCATATAAGACTTCCAAAGGAAAGAAGTCATATGGAAGATGGGCATATGCAAACAAGTAGATATAGTCATATTGCACAACAAAAAAATAACATAAAAGTATATTGACTATAAAATGTAGAAAGAGAGAATCATTTATTGATTTTCTCTTTCTTTGATTATATAATGAAAAACGGACGTAAAAGTGAAGATTATTCTTCAAAAGCATTGTGTACAGATTACACAAATGGAGGAAAATATGTTAGAAAACAGAATAGCTACGACTTTTGAGCCGGATAAACCACATGAGGAATGTGGCGTTTTTGGCATCTATGATTTGGATGGCAATGACGTTGCCTCAACTATTTATTATGGCTTATTTGCATTGCAGCACAGAGGACAGGAAAGCTGCGGTATAGCAGTTTCAGATACTTTTGGACCTAGAAAGGTGGACCTTTTAAAGGGGATGGGACTGGTAAACGAAGTGTTTAATCAGGACAACCTTTCAAAGCTTAAGGGTAATATTGGAGTTGGTCATGTTCGTTATTCCACGGCAGGTGACAGTATTCCTAGCAATGCTCAGCCCTTAGTATTAAATTATGTTAAGGGTACATTGATGTTAGCTCACAATGGTAATTTGATAAATGCCAATGAACTTAGAGAAGAACTGGCATATACCGGAGCAATATTTCAGACAACAATAGATTCTGAGGTTATTGCATATCATATTGCAAGAGAGCGAATCAATTCAAAAACAGCGGAGCAGGCTGTTGTAAAAGCAATGAAAAAAATCAAAGGCGCATATGCGTTGGTGGTTTCCAGCCCAAGAAAGCTCATTGGTGCCAGAGATCCATATGGCTTCAAACCATTATGTATTGGTAAGCGAGACAATACATATATCCTTGCCTCAGAGAGCTGTGCACTGGATACAGTTGACGCAGAGTTTGTAAGAGACGTACTCCCTGGAGAGGTTGTTACAATTGACAAGGATGGTATCAAATCTGATACATCAATGTGTCTCAAGCCGGAGGACCAGGCAAGATGCGTATTTGAATATATTTACTTTGCCAGACCGGATAGTTATATTGATGGAATGAGCGTTTACAATTCACGTATTTTGGCAGGAAAATATCTCGCTATGGATAGTCCTGTGGAAGCCGATGTTGTAGTTGGAGTTCCAGAGTCAGGAAATGCTGCGGCAATGGGTTATGCCATGCAGTCAGGAATTCCATATGGAACAGCATTTGTAAAGAATACTTATGTTGGACGTACATTTATTAAACCACAGCAAAAAGCTCGTGAGAACAGTGTGCGCGTAAAGCTTAATGCTTTGAGGGATGCTGTAGAAGGTAAGAGAGTCATTATGATAGATGATTCTATTGTGAGAGGAACTACAAGTGACAGAATTGTACAGATGCTTAAGGATGCGGGGGCTAAAGAGGTTCATGTTAGAATTAGCTCGCCACCGTTTATCAGTGAGTGCTATTTTGGAACGGATGTGCCAAGCAAAGAATTGCTCATAGCACATAATCGTAATGTTGAAGAAATTCGACAGATTATAGGTTCAGACAGTTTGGCATATTTAGATATCAACAGGTTGAAAGACCTGTCCGGTGGAAAGGAAATTTGTATGGGATGCTTTACCGGCAAATATCCTATGGAGCCACCCGAGGAAGATATAAGAGGAACATATGAAAAATAATTAATTTATGGAGGTTTTTATGAACGACAAATATGTAAGCCCATTGTCAGAGAGATATGCAAGTAAGGAAATGCAGTATATTTTCTCTCCGGATATGAAGTTTAGAACATGGAGAAAGCTCTGGATTGCTCTCGCAGAATCAGAAATGGAACTGGGACTTAATATCACACAGGAGCAGATTGATGAATTAAAAGCTCATGCAGATGATATCAATTATGAGGATGCAAAAGAAAGAGAAAAACTGGTGCGTCATGATGTTATGTCTCATGTTTATGCCTATGGACTTCAGTGCCCAAAGGCTGCCGGTATTATTCACTTAGGAGCAACATCATGCTATGTAGGTGATAACACTGACATTATTGTTATGACAGAGGGACTTAAGTTAGTTCGTAAAAAATTAATTAATGTTATAAATGAACTCGCAAAGTTTGCCGACAAAAATAAATCTCAGCCAACACTTGCGTTCACACATTTCCAGCCGGCACAGCCTACAACAGTAGGAAAGCGAGCTACTCTCTGGCTTATGGAATTAAAGCTTGATTTAGATGATTTAGATTACATTCTTGACAACATGATGCTTCTTGGCTCAAAAGGAACAACCGGTACACAGGCAAGCTTCCTCGAACTGTTTGAAGGAGACCATGAAAAAATCAAAGAATTAGAAAACAAAATTGCGCAAAAGATGGGATTTGAAAAATGCTTCCCTGTATCAGGACAGACATATTCACGTAAGATGGATACAAGAGTTCTCAACGTATTGGCAGGTATTGCTGCAAGTGCGCACAAATTCTCAAACGACATAAGATTATTGCAGCATTTAAAGGAAATTGAAGAGCCATTTGAAAAGAATCAGATTGGTTCATCAGCTATGGCATACAAGCGCAACCCAATGAGAAGTGAGAGAATCGCTTCATTAGCAAATTATGTAATGGTTACAGCACTTAACCCTGCAATCACTTCATCAACACAGTGGTTTGAACGTACATTGGATGACTCAGCAAACAAGAGATTAAGTGTTCCTGAATCATTCCTAGCTATTGATGGCATTTTAGATTTGTATCTCAACGTAGTAGACGGACTTGTTGTATATGATAAGGTTATTACAAAGAGACTTATGAGCGAGCTTCCATTCATGGCAACAGAAAACATTATGATGGATGCAGTTAAGGCTGGTGGAAACAGACAGGAAATGCATGAAAAAATCCGTGAGCTTTCCATGGAAGCAGGTGCTAATGTTAAACAGAAGGGATTAGACAACAACTTGCTTGAACTCATTGCAAATGATGATGCCTTTAACCTTACAGAGGAAGAATTGCAGAAGACTATGGACCCATCAAAATATGTAGGTCGTTCACCGGAACAGGTTGATGAATTCTTAAAAGAAGTAATTAATCCAATCCTTGAAGATAATAAGGAACTTTTGGGAATGTCAGCAACAATTAATGTATAATATGAACATTTTGTGAAAATATATAATGATTAATAAAGTACTTTAAATATTAATAGAAATATGTTAAAATCAGTTGTATGCGCGATTGCTTACAACTGATTTTATTATTTGTATAGCAGTCAATAAGGAAAAAGAGGAGAAAACGAAATGTTTAAGAAATTTTTAGCAGTATCACTTTCAGCTGTAATGGTTCTTTCATTAGCTGGATGTGGCTCAAAGGCAAGCACTGATAGTGGTGATATTAAGTTAGCAGACTATAAGGGACTTGTAGTTTATGAAGATGATGTAGAGGTTACAGATGAAGCATATCAGCAGCAGGTTGACAGCATTCTTTCAAGTGACTCAACTACAGAAATGGTTAAAAAAGGCAAAGTAAAAGCTGATTCAGTAGTAAATGTTGACTATGTAGGTAAGATTGAAGTTGATGGAAAGAAGGTTGCTTTCGATGGTGGTTCAGCTGAGGGACAGGACATCAATTTATCAACAGATTCAGCTAACTATATTGATGGTTTTGTATCATGCTTAAAGGGCAAAAAGGTTGGAGCAAAATTCACAAAGAAGCTCAAATTCCCTAAGTCATATACAGGAACAACAACTATTGACAAAAAAGATGTTAAGCTTGCTGGAAAGACAGTATGGTTTACTTATACAGTAAATGGTATTCAGGTTACAACAACACCAGAGCTTACAGATAAATATGTAGCTGATAAATTTGGTGCATATGGAGTTAAGGATGTTAAGGGATTTGAAAAATATGCTAAGAAGCAGATGAGAATCTCAAATATCATGAATAAGGTATGGCAGAATTTTGTTGATGACTGTGAAGTTATTTCATATAACAAAAAAGAAAAAGAAAGCATGAAGACAGAATATGAATCACAGTTTGAGGCTCAGCTTCAGTCATATTACCAGGCAGACTTAAAGACATATCTTGAAGCCTGCTCAATGTCAGAAAAGGATTGGAACAAGCAGGTTGTTGAACAGGTTGAATCAACAATGAAGACAAAGATGATTATATATGCTATTGCAAAGAAGGAAGGTCTTGACCTTAGCGATAGCGATTACAAGAAAGAAGCTCAGACATTGGCTGAACAGAATTCAGCATCAGTTAAGGAACTTGAATCACAGTATGGAAAAGATGAAGTTGAATATGCTATCATTTACCAGAAGGTTCAGGAATTTATTGCTGATAATGTAAAAGTAAAGAAAGGTTCAGAGCCAACAACAACAGTTGCTCCAGCAACAGAAGCTGAAACAGAAAAATAATTAAGAATGAACAGTGAACCGACCTCCGAAAGTTAGATATAATCTAGCAATCGGATGGTCGGTTTTTGTATAATAATGCATCCTTTATAAAAATCCTGTTGAATGTTTTGGAAAACAATGTATTGATTATAATGCTTGCACAATTTAATGGTATGTGATAAATTAGTCGCGGATGGTATTCGAAAGAAACTGTACCGAAGAAAATGCTATATGACGACTTGGTGAGCTAGTAGCTTATATCTTTTAGAATAAGACTCGTTATCCCATAAATAAGGAGGGATGCCCATGAGGTTTGGATTTATAGGAGCGGGAAAGGTAGGTTTTTCCCTTGGAAAATATTTTGCTGACAGTGGACTTAAATTGTCCGGTTATTACAGTGAAATAGAAAGCGATGCTATAGAAGCATCAAAATTTACAGAAAGTAAATGTTACACAGACATAGAACAACTGTTAGAGGATAGTGATGTTATATTTCTTACAGTTCCTGATTCAGTTATAGGTCAGGTATGGAATCAAATTAAGTCTTGTCATTTTAGCAACAAAATAATGTGTCATTGTAGTGGCGCATTATCTTCAGAAATCTTTTCGGATATATCAGAGCGCAACAGCTTTGGTTTCTCTATCCACCCACTTTTTGCAGTAAGTGATAAATACAATTCGTACAAAGAATTACCCACAAGTTTTTTTACAATAGAAGGACCCGGCAAAGGTTTAGAAACAATCAAGGAAATATTTGACCGGCTGGGTAACAAATATTGTGTGATTGACAAGGAAGATAAAGTCAAGTATCATGTGGCGGCAGCAATTGTCAGCAATTTAGTTGTCGGGATAATCGATATGGGACAAAATATGTTAAAAGAATGTGGATTTGATGATGAGTCTGCAACGCAGGCGTTTTCTCCAATAATAAGGGGAAATATAAATCATATTTTAAGTGATGGGACAGTGAACTCACTTACAGGTCCAATAGAGAGGAATGATGTCTCCACAGTAAAAAAACATTTGTCGGTGCTAGAAGGCAATCAAAAACGTGCTTATATTGAAAATTCAAAGCTTGTACTTGATGTGGCAAAAAGAAAAAATATAGATAGAGATTATAGTGAAATGGAGGAGTTGCTAAAATGAAAAATACAGTAACAACATTATTAAAACAGAAACAGGAAGGAAAGAAAATTACAATGCTTACCTGTTATGATTATTCGACAGCAAAGTTGATGGAGGAAGTGGGCGTTAACACTATTTTGGTTGGTGATTCTCTTGGAAACACAATGTTAGGATATGAGGATACTTTGCAGGTTACTGTGGAGGATATGATTCATCACTGCGCGGCAGTTTCAAGAGGAATAAAAAATATATTATTGGTGTGTGATATGCCATTTATGTCATACCAGACATCAGTGTACGATGCAGTAGTAAATGCAGGTCGTCTTGTTAAAGAGGGACATGCAAATATGGTTAAGCTTGAAGGTGGACAGGAGGTTTGTCCTCATATTGAAGCGATTGTAAGAGCTTCAATCCCAGTGTGTGCACATTTGGGACTTACACCTCAGTCAATTAATTCATTTGGAGGCTACAAGATTCAGGGGAAAACTGAGGCGGCAGCTAAAAAATTGATAGAGGATGCATTGGCAGTTCAAAAAGCAGGTGCATCAATGGTTGTATTGGAAGGTGTTCCTGCAAAATTAGCTGAAATTGTTACAGACAAGCTTGATATTCCTACTATTGGAATTGGAGCAGGCAAAGGCTGCGATGGACAGGTACTCGTATATCAGGATATGCTTGGAATGTTTACAGACTACGTTCCAAAGTTTGTAAAGCAGTTCGCTTCAGTTGGTGAGGTTATGAAGCAGGCATTTTCTGACTATATAGAGGAAGTAAACAACGGAACCTTCCCTGCAGAAGAACACACATACAAAATAGATGATGAGGTTATAGAAAAGCTATACTAGTTAGCCAGACAACTATGCTATAAAAAAATATATCAGTTAGCCAGACGACTAAGTAATAAAAAGTCAGATAAGATAGGATGGCAGGTGAAAATATACCAGCTACAAATTAAAAAATGGAGGCGTACAATGAAGGTTGTTACAACAGTTAAGGAAGTTAGAGATTTAGTTAAAGCTTGGAAGAGAGAAGGACAAACAGTAGGCTTTGTTCCGACAATGGGTTATTTGCATGAGGGACATGGAAGTCTTATTACAAACGCAAGAAAAGACTGCGACAAAGTTGTAGTAAGTATTTTTGTAAATCCAATGCAGTTTGGACCAACAGAAGATTTGGAAAGCTATCCAAGAGACCTGGAAAAGGACAGTGCATATTGTGAGAGTCTTGGTGCTGATTTAATTTTCCATCCGGAACCATCAGAGATGTATCACGATGATTTCAGTTCATATGTAGATATGACTGTTTTGACGGAAGAACTCTGCGGATTGTCAAGACCGGTTCATTTTAGAGGAGTATGTACAGTTGTCAACAAATTATTTAATATTGTACAGCCGGATAAGGCTTATTTTGGCGAAAAGGATGCTCAGCAGCTTGCAATCATTAAGCATATGGTTCAGGATTTGAATATGGATGTTGAGGTTATCGGTTGTCCAATCATACGTGAAGAGGATGGACTTGCAAAGAGTTCAAGAAATACATATTTATCAGCAGACGAGAGACAGGCAGCTCTCATTCTCAGCCAGACAATCGAGCTCGCAAAAAAATTGATTGAGGAAGGCGAAAAGGATGCCGATGTTTTAGTAGAAAAAATGAAGGAAAACATCAGCAAAGAGCCACTTGCAAAGATTGACTATGTAAAGGCTGTTAACGGACTTACAATGCAGCAGCAGAAGGAAATCAAAGCTCCTATGCTTATAGCTATGGCAGTTTATATTGGAAAGACAAGACTTATTGACAATACTATTCTCTCATAGAGTTAAAAGCTAATAGATATATAGAACAAAAGGGTAGGATAAAACCAGGAGGAAAATATGCTAGTAAACATGTTAAAGAGTAAAATTCATAGAGCTACTGTAGTTCAGTCAGAACTTGATTATGTCGGAAGCATTACAGTGGATGAGGATTTGATGGAAGCATCAGGAATATACGAATATGAAAAGGTTCAGATAGCTGATGTGGACAACGGAAATAGATTTGAAACATATGTTATCGCAGGTGAGCGTGGATCAGGGATGATTTGCTTAAACGGAGCAGCAGCACATATGGTAAACATTGGCGACAAAATTATTATTATGAGTTATGCACAGATGACACCTGAGGAAATTAAAGACAATAAGCCAAAGGTTGTTTTTGTTGATGATGATAACAATATTACAAGAGTAACTAATTACGAAAAACATGGCAGACTTTTTGATATTGAGGTGAATGAATGCTAAAAGAAAAAACAGTAGTCCTAGGAGTTACAGGAAGCATTGCGGCCTACAAGATTGCAAACCTCGCAAGTGCATTGAAGAAGCTTAGCTGCGATGTCCATGTAATAATGACACAGAATGCTACAAATTTTATAAATCCAATAACATTTGAAACATTGACAGGAAACAAATGCTTAGTTGATACATTTGATAGAAACTTTGAGTTTAATGTTGAACATGTTTCTCTTGCAAAGCAGGCAGATTTGTTTATGATAGCTCCTTGCAGTGCAAACGTCATAGGTAAGGTTGCAAACGGAATAGCGGACGATATGCTCACAACAACAGTTATGGCAGCAAAGTGTCCAAAATTAATTTCACCTGCCATGAATACAAATATGTTTGAAAACGAGATTGTTCAGGACAATATCAAAAAGCTTAAAAAATATGGCTATGAAATTATTGATCCTGCAGATGGATATCTTGCGTGCGGAGATACAGGAAAGGGCAAGATGCCTGATTCCGAAGTTTTGTTGTCTTACATATTAAAGCACATAGCAAAGGAAAAGGATTTAGAGGGCAAAAATATATTGATTACAGCAGGCCCTACTATGGAAGCAATTGATCCGGTCAGATTTATTAGCAATCATTCCACAGGAAAGATGGGGTATGCTCTCGCTAATGACGCTATGCTAAGAGGCGCAAATGTTACACTTATAACTGGCAAGACAAGCATTAAAAAGCCTGATTTTGTAAATGTCATTGAAATAGAGAGTGCCCAGGATATGCTAGAGGCTGTAGAAGGACAGTTTGATGACTCAGATATATTGATTATGAGCGCGGCGGTTGCTGATTACAGACCAAAGAATGTTGCTACAGAGAAGATTAAAAAGAAGGATGACGATTCTCTGGTTGAACTTGAACGCACGTCAGATATATTGGCTACAATATCATCTAAGAAGAAGCAGCAGTTTGTTTGTGGCTTCTCAATGGAAACAGAAAATATGCTTGAGAATTCTAAACGCAAGCTTGAAAAGAAAAATCTTGATATGATATGCGCAAATAACTTAAAGGTAGATGGCGCTGGCTTTGGCACTGATACAAACGTTGTGACAATTATCACTAAAGAAGGAGTAAAGGAACTTCCAATGAAAAGCAAAGCGTTAGTAGCATCCGATATTCTAGATGAAATAAAAGGACGAATTTAGCAATAATTATTATGAAAAAATTTTTAAAAATAGTTACGTTTTCTTTATTGTTTATAACAATATTTATATTTCAAAGTACATATGCAAAGGCAGATTTCATTCCGTGGTCAAAAAACAGTGAAGGACAGTTTATAAACGGAAACGGTGATGTCATTGAGGGCGCCACGATGAAAGGAATAGATGTCAGCAAATGGAATGGTGATATTGATTGGGAAAAGGTATCGCAAACAGATGTAGACTTTGCAATTATCAGATGTGGATTTGGCAATGATATTGTCAGTCAGGACGATGCCTATTGGCTTAAAAACGTTGAGGGCTGTGAAAAATACGGAATACCATACGGTGTCTATATTTATGCATATGCAACAAGCACAAACGAGGCAATTAGTGAGGCAAAGCATGTTCTTCGACTTGTGGGTGGACGAAAACTTGCATTCCCTATATATTATGATATGGAAGGTAAAGAGCAAGCTGAACTCACAAATGATATGCGAGGTACAATCGCGACTACATTTCTCAAT
>CAZWAG010000009.1:0-41619 GCA_964631845.1 uncultured Eubacterium sp. | reverse complement strand
TATGATTAGGGTGTCAAAAGGTCGACCTCTGAAATATTTTTGTCAAAATGCACAAAAGAATTTAATAAAAGGATATATTTCAAAACAATAGGCAGTTGTCCGCAAAGTTTTTCGAGCATAGCTACTGCGTTCGTAGCACTGTTTGAGCCCGGTAGGGCGAGTTTGCGAAGGACGCAGTTAATAGGCGGCGCAGAAAAACAAGGACAACAACGTGTTTTGAAATATACCTTTTATCTATTCTTTTGTGCATTTTAACAATAAAGCTTCAGAGATCGACCTTTTGACACCCTAATCCTATTATATAAAAAAGAGATGACTATTAGCAATCCAAACAAACTGGATGCTTACAGTCATCTCTTTTTTTTAATAATATTTTCTTCTTTTATTTCTTCTATAATACATTTCGTTTAATAACAAGACAGTTATTACGTCTTTTAGCCAGTCATCGTCAGGATATTTGATACAACCATCTTTGCAATCTCTATTCCTTGATTTTATCGCATCGAATATCCTCTTTTCGATTCTCATTCGCCCCAGCTTATCGGGGTATTCGTCATACATCATGCTTCCGACATATTCCTGCCTGTCGCATTCTCTTTCTACTTCCCTTTGTATCTCTCGAAAAGCCATCGGATACATTTCCTTTACGTACCTCATGTCTTCCTCTGACGCCGGTTGCCACTGCGGATAATACATTCTCGAAAAATCATTTCCCATATAAGTGAGAGGTATATATCTATAATTCATACTGAGTCCTAAACTATCATTAGTTTATTATATTCCACAATATTTATTATGTGCTTTTGCCACAGCCGATTTGAAGCTTTTGACGACAAATGCATTATTACAATTTCATCTTGATTTCTTTCTCTGATTCCTCATATGGTATGTACTCAACACCTGCTGCCTGGAACATTCTTTTTGAAGCTTTTACTGCAGATGTATCTCCATATTTGTCATCCCCATAAATAACCTTCTTTATTCCACTCTGTATAATTGCCTTTGCGCATTCATTGCATGGAAATAATGTCACATACATTTTTGCTCCCTGAAGGCTGCCACCTGTGTAATTCAAAATAGCATTTAACTCACTGTGAGTTGTGTAAAAATATTTATTGTCATATGGATCCTCGCTCTCGCGATTCCATGGAAATTCATCATCATTACAGCCAATAGGCATGCCGTTGTATCCCATAGATAAAATTTTATTGCTTGGACTAACTATGCAGGCGCCCACCTGAGTATTTGGATCCTTTGAACGGAGCGCTGAAAGTGAAGCAACTCCCATAAAATATTCATCCCAAGAAATATAATCCTGTCTTTTATTGCTCATATTTTCCTCCTATTTGCGCAGCTCACTTCGATTCCGCTTCGCTTCATCTCAGTCGCGCAAAGCGCGACATAATAATTCACTTCAACACGACATAATTTGCGCAACTCACTTCGATTCCGCTTCGCTCCATCTCAGTCGCGCAAAGCGCGACATAAATAAAAAGGAAAAAGAATAACTTTTTGTGCCAGCACAAAGTTATTCTTTTTTCTTTTTATTTGCGTTGCTTATTTGGTTCCGAATATGCGGTCTCCGGCATCGCCAAGACCTGGAACTATATATTTGTGTTCATTTAATTTTTCGTCTAATGCACCGATGTACATATCTACATCCGGATGTGCTTCCTGCATTGCTTTTACTCCTTCAGGTGCTGCGATAATACACATAAGTGTGATGTTCTTTACGCCCTTGTCCTTGAGCATCTGAATAGCTGCTGCTGCTGAACCGCCTGTAGCAAGCATTGGATCAACTACAAACACGGCTCTCTTGTCACAATCTTCAGGAAGCTTACAGTAATATTCGTGAGGCAATGCTGTAACCGGATCTCTGTATAGACCGATATGTCCTACTTTAGCTGATGGAATCATTGCTAACATTCCATCTACCATTCCAAGACCAGCTCTTAAAATTGGGATAATTGCAAGCTTCTTTCCTCCCAACTTTTTTACAGTTGTCTTGCAGATAGGAGTTTCGATTTCTTCATCTACTAATTCAAGATTTCTTGTTGCTTCATATGTGATAAGCATAGCTATTTCACTGATGAGCTGTCTGAAATCTTTTGTTCCTGTTTCTGTTTTTCTGATAATACCAATCTTATGCTGAATCAATGGATGATCCATTATTACTGTCTTTGCCATTTTAATCCTCCGTTTTACAGCTTACTCTGCTTTAACTTATAAGCAAGCTTTTTCATTATTTCATCTAAAGTTTCATATAGCTTAGCGTAGTCAACCAGTTCACCACCATCCGGGTTGTTTATGCTTCCCGATTCATTAATATACTCTGTGAGCGTATATACATTTGTGGCTTCCGTGTAATCATCGTAGACCGTCTGCTTTTTGCTTTCGTCTAATACAAGAACTAAAACATCCTGGCCAAAATCCTCTGCCTCAAGCTGTTTTGATGTTCTATCAATACTTAATCCCTTTGAAGCTGCTATTGCAACTGTCTTTGGATTCATAGGCTCTGGAAAGAGCACTGCCAACCCTCTTGAATCAATCTCCACCTGCTCTAACGGCAAATAATGCTTAAGCAATACTGCTGCCAAAGGTCCAGGTGAGGTGTCTGTTTGTGTCACAAACAGTATCTTTGAAAATTCTAACATTTTACCTCCGAACTGTTACACATCAATGATGTTGTAACCCGCTGCTTTGGTAAGCCTGTTCATTATCGCAGCCCCTACATTATTATCGTCAAATGTCTCTCCGAATATGTATTCGGTATGGCTGTCATCAAAATCTCTCAACGTTTTAAACAATTCATGTGCGATTGTTTCCGGCTTGTCCAAATCTCCCAGCGAAATTATTTTAATATCTTTATGTAATTTTCCTTGGTAGTTTTTCATATGCTGATTTGCAGTTATAATTCCTGTCGCAAATCCTTTTTCTGATTTTTCGTTAGCTTCTACTCTGATACGTTGTGCAACCGCATCACTTTCTCCTCGAAACATCACAAACTCTGCTTTTGGAGCATAATGTCTGTATTTCATTCCCGGAGCTTTTGGTTGGAAATTTTCTGTAGGTTTATTTAAGATAGCGGGATCAATCTCTACCTTTCCTACTACATTTTCAATCATTTCTTTTGTAATAAAGCCAGGTCTAAGAATCATCGGCGTATCCACTGTCACGTCAATAATCGTAGACTCAAGACCCATTCCTACCATTCCACCATCGATAATAACGTCTATTCGACCATTCATATCATCGATAACGTGGTCCCCGGTTGTAGGACTTGGTCTTCCAGATAAATTAGCACTAGGCGCAGCAATACTTACTCCCGCCGCTTCAATTAATGAAAGAGCTATAGGATGGTTTGGAAAACGAACTGCCACCGTGGAAAGTCCCCCGGTTGTCTCCTCCGGAACAATATCACTCTTCTTAAATATAAGAGTCATAGGACCCGGCCAAAATGCATCCATCAAAGCCTTTGCCTTATCCGGAATATCCAAAACTAAAGGCTTCAACATATCCAATGAGCATATGTGTGCAATCAACGGATTGTCAGATGGTCGCCCCTTTGCAGAATATATTTTCATTGAAGCAGATGGATTAAGCGCGTTGCCTCCCAGCCCGTACACTGTTTCTGTAGGGAAAGCAACAAGCCCGCCATCTCTGATAACTTTGCCAGCTTCCTTTATGGCTTCAATATCTAAATTGTCTGCGTTCGTTCTTATTATCCTTGTATTCATTTTACGCCTCAACCAATTTACACTAAAGATATTTTATCATATGAAGATGGAAAACACAAATTTTCATCTGTTCTATTCTTTATGGAATTTCAAAAACGCCGTTATTCGTGTTATGGTTTGTAACGACGAACATTTTTAGTATGTTTTACTTTTTTCTTTCTTTTTAAAAATAGTTTATGGGAAAATAAAGTCCTATTGAAATGATGAATTTTGTTTCAGCTTATGGTTCGCATTTTGCACAATACATATTTCTATGATTGAACATATTATTGCGGTGATTAGAAATCTCATTGTGTTGCCGGTAATAAGAAACACTTCGACCGTACTACTATATATTTTTTATTGATTTTTTAATAAAAAGAGAAAAACTTACCCTTCGGGAAAAGAAGAATAGAAAGAATAATAGAAAAGAAAAAAACTACCCTTCGTGATTAGATTAGAAGAATAAAACAATAAATTGATATGTAGCCTCTTTACCGGACGATAAAATTTCAGTAAAGAGGGTACATATCAACGTGAGTAATTTTCTCTATCTCTTTTTTGATAATGTGCTTTCTCAGCACTATTCTATTAGTTTTAATATATCGTTCTTATCCCAATATTCATTAGGGTAAATTGACAAATCCTCTTTATGTTTGCGGATAATTCTTATAGGCGTTTCTGTATTATCATAAACATGCATAATATCACAAATTTCCAACAATTCTTTTATGTTATCAATTGATTTGTAATATCTATCATTTACTTTTGATTTCTCTACATTGTGACCACCAAATGCAACTCTTGATTCTATTCGGGTAATATTAATCTGTGGATCTATTGTTAAAACAAATACACATTTTATAAAATATCCTTCTTCTTTTGCTTTCCTCAATAGATTCAATTTATATTCAGATGATAGTACAGTTTCGAATGTGAAATCTTCCTTTTTTTCAATAGATTCATATCTCAATTTATCCGTAAAAACTGCAGCCTCCATGTTATCCATTCCTGTTGAAGCCACAACATCATCAGCATTGGTATATTTTCCAATCTTTTCAAAAAATGATGTTATAGTGCTTTTGCCAGACCCATTAGGTCCAGCTAATACCAGAATCATAGGTTTTCTATTCTGCATACTTTCTTTCTCCATTTGCATACTCAACATATGCAGCTTTCTTTTCTTTATCATAACCTGCTATCGGTTTTTTACAAATCCTAGCCTTATTTATAGCCGCTTTTACAGCCTCAACAGCTCTAGCATCCATTTCGTTATCCGATACTGTAAGTGTACTTTTCTCTTCATCGCGTGATACAATTTTTACCACTTTTCCACTCTTTGTGCTTACAGTTGTCATAAATATGCTCCTTTCTAGATGTACTATTTATATTATATAATTATTATTCAAATATTCGATTACTTCATACAGTCACATTCTATCACAGTTTTCACAAAAAAACACCCCAGAACAAAAGTCATGACTTACTATAAAAATGTGAATCAGAAAAGAGATGCAACCAAGTCACACTTGATTACATCCCTTTAAAATATATATCTATTGCTTCCGCGAGCACCCCTGCAAATTCTTTTTGATACTCATCGCTTTGCAGCTTCTGCTCCTCGTCGGCATTGCTCAAAAATCCACATTCCACAATTATTCCCGGACATTTGGAATTGATAAGCATATAATAACTGTCATTTGCTTTCTCTTTCTTTTGCGACTGGTTTATTTGCAAATTGAGCTGATTCTGACATATTGTAGCAAGCCTCATACTCTGCTCTGACCTCTGGTAAAAAAAGCACTGCGCTCCGTGAACGCTACGCTGCGTGAAGCTGTTTTGATGTACGCTTATCATTATGCATTTATTGTTTTGTGCATATGTATTATTTATTATTTCGCACCGCTTATTTAAGTCACCTATTTTTGTAAATTTTCCCTCTCCCAGATTCGTGTCCGCGGTCCTTGTCATCACAACCTTGTATCCTCTATCCTCTAAGATTTCTTTTAATTTAGCGGATATACTTAGATTAATTTCCTTTTCAAGAGCACCGCTCACCCCTACCTTTCCCGGGTCCTTTCCTCCGTGTCCCGGGTCGATGACAACACTACAGCCATTACTCTCCACTGCTGTCGTCTCCTGTGGCTTTTTCTTAACCACGGTTTCCATATTGCAGGCTATAAAGGTTACTGCCACAAGCATTATTACGGACATTATTTTCTCTATCTTTGCATTATTTTTTACACAATCAAATAAGAGCATACTTTTCCAAATATTTTTTTACAATATATGAAAAAATATGCTCTTCTATACTAATTATCATCTTAGAGGCTTGAAAACTCATTTGCAAGTGCTGCAAATTCTTCAAGTGTCAGTGCCTCTCCTCTTATCGTTTCCGGCTTTCCAATTGCCGCTATCGCATCTGTAATCTGCTCCTTTGTGAAATTAAGCTCCGATGAATTTTTAAGACCATTCACCAATGTCTTTCTTCTTTGATTGAATGATGCTCTAATCAATTTGAACATCAGCTTTTCATCCTTAACATCTACCACCGGATCCTTATGTCTTGTGAGCTTTATTACTGCAGAATCAACATTTGGTCTTGGCATAAAGCATGACGCAGAAACATTTAACATTACCTTTGCGTCAGCATAGTACTGAACTGCCAGGGACAATGCTCCATAATCCTTTGAACCCGGACCTGTCTGCATTCTCTGTGCAACTTCCTTCTGTACCATAATAGTTATGCTGTCAATTGGCACACCGCTCTCAAACAATCCCATTATTATTGGAGTTGTAATATAGTAAGGCAGGTTTGCCACAACCTTAATAGGTCTGCCACCATTCTTTTCTTCAGCTAGCGACTTTATGTCAACCTTTAGCACATCCTTATTGATAACCTCTACATTGTCATACTCTGACAGTGTATCGTTCAATATAGGAATCAGCATTTTGTCAATTTCTACAGCGACAACCGAACCTGCAGCCTCACACAAATACTGTGTCATTGTACCAATACCAGGTCCAATCTCGAGTACGAAATCGTCCTTTGTAATGTCCGCTGCATACACGATGCTCTCAAGAATATTTGAGTCAATCAAAAAATTCTGACCAAATTTCTTTTGAAACGCAAAGCTGTATTTATCAATTATGAATTTAGTTGCTGTGGGCGATCCTAAATATGCCATTAATCAAACCTCTTTCTTCCAACACCATAAATATCCTTGGCGTTCTCAGATGTAATTTTTATTACCTCTGCCGGTGAAATTCCTTTAATCTCCGCAACCTTGTTTACAATATATGGAATATTAAAAGAATCATTTCGCTTTCCTCTGTTTGGCTCCGGTGCAAGATATGGACAATCTGTCTCAAGAACCATTCTGTCCATAGGCATATAATCCACTACCTCCTGCAGCTTCTTTGCATTTTTGAAGGTAACTACACCACCAATTCCAAGATAAAAGCCCATATCAAGGAACTTCTGTGCCATTTCCTTTGCATACGAAAAGCAATGGACTATTCCACCCAAATCTCCTGCATTGTTTGCCTTCATTGTCTCGTATGTGTCCTGTGCAGCATCACGACTGTGAATGATAATAGGAAGATTAACCTTCCTTGCAATATCCATCTGTCTCTCAAACGCAGCAATCTGTACGTCCTTATTTTCGTTCCAATGATAATCAAGTCCAATCTCACCAATTGCAACTATCTTTGGCTTGTACGCATTCTGCTCAAGCCATTGGTAATCCTCTTCTGTGAGCTCTGATACCTCATCCGGATGAACTCCTACAGCTCCATAAACATATGGAAATCTTCTAACAAGACCAATTGTACTTTTGCTCGAAGCTATATTTGCGCCTACATTTACAATGTACTCAACGCCTCTGTTCTGCATGCGCTCAAGCAACTGCTCTCTATCATCATCAAACGCTTCATCGTCGTAATGAGCATGTGTGTCAAATATCATAAATATCTCCATTCTGCCATTTTTAAATGGCACAAGTATAAATGATTTTCAAATTAATTTCTTTTGCAAACTAGCAGATTTCACTTCCGCTAACAATATCCTTATCTACCGTCACTACCGATAAATTGCCCTCATCATCACCTGCTGCAAGAATCATTCCCTGTGATTCAACGCCGCAGAGCTTGCAAGGCTTAAGATTTGTTATTACAGCAACCTTCTTGCCAACCATCTCTTCCGGCTTGTAGTATTTTGCGATACCTGAAACAATCTGTCTTGTCTCTGCACCAATCTTAATCTGTGAAACTAAAAGCTTCTTTGCCTTTGGAACCGGCTCGCACTTAATAACCTCACCAACCTGAATCTGAACCTTGTCAAAATCATCGATTGATATTTCAGGTTTCTTTTCTACTTCCGGATACTTCTCACCTTCAGCCTCTGCTCTCTGAGAAGCTTCTATTTCTTCTACTTTTTCAAGAACTTCTTTTACATCCATTCTTGCAAATAAAATTTCCGGCTTTTCTACAACCTTATTGCCTGAAGGATATTTTCCAAATTCATCCATGTCGTCAAACTTTCTAAATTCAGCATTAATCTGTTCAAGAATCTTTGCTGACGTCTCAGGCATAAATGGTTCAAGCATACTTGCTCCAATTGTAATACCCTCAATCAAGTTGTAAAGAACTGTTGCAAGTCTATCCTGCTGTTCTTCATCCTTTGCCAATGCCCAAGGCATTGTTTCGTCGATATATTTGTTACATCTCTTAAATAAAGTAAATATCTCTGTGATAGCATCTGCAACTCTTAATTCTTCCATTTTTGCTGCTGCTTTCTTTGGAGCTTCAAGAATTGTCTGCTTAAAGTCTGCATCAACATCACCTTCAACATTTTTGTTTTCAACAACACCACCGAAATATTTATTTGACATTGAAATGGTTCTGTTTACAAGGTTGCCAAGTGTATTTGCAAGGTCTGAGTTCATACGCTCAACCATGAGTTCCCAAGTAATTGTTCCGTCATTTTCAAATGGCATCTCGTGAAGTACAAAATATCTTACGGCATCCACTCCAAACATATCTGCCAAGTCATCAGCGTAGATAACATTGCCCTTTGATTTACTCATCTTTCCTTCACCCTGCAACAACCATGGATGACCAAATACCTGCTTTGGAAGTGGAATATCGAGAGCCATCAGCATAATAGGCCAATAAATTGTGTGGAATCTCAATATATCCTTTCCAATCAAGTGAAGGTCAGCCGGCCAATACTTGTCATAAAGAGGATCATTGTTTCCATCTACATCATATCCCAAACCGGTAATATAGTTTGACAGGGCATCGATCCATACATATACAACATGCTTTGGATCAAAGTCTACAGGCACACCCCACGTAAATGAAGTACGTGAAACACATAAGTCCTGCAGTCCCGGAATAAGGAAATTGTTCATCATTTCATTCTTTCTTGATTCCGGCTGAATAAATTCAGGATGTGTATTGATGTGTTCAATCAATCTGTCTGCATACTTGCTCATTCTAAAGAAGTACGCCTCTTCCTTTGCCGGAGTTACTTCTCTTCCACAGTCAGGACATTTTCCATCTACGAGCTGTGACTCTGTGAAAAATGATTCACAAGGTGTACAGTACATTCCCTCGTAATGTCCCTTATAAATATCGCCCTGCTCATACAGTTTCTTGAAAATTTTCTGTACCTGCTTTTCATGGTCAGGGTCTGTTGTTCTGATAAATCTGTCATATGAAGTGTTCATAGAATCCCAGATTTCTTTGATTACTCCAGCAACATTATCTACATATTCCTTTGGAGTAATGCCTGCCTCTGCAGCCTTTAATTCGATTTTCTGACCGTGCTCGTCAGTGCCTGTCTGGAATCTTACATCATATCCCTGCTTACGTTTAAATCTAACGATACTATCAGCAAGAATAGCCTCATATGTGTTTCCAATATGTGGCTTGCCTGATGTGTATGCAATTGCTGTTGTCAAATAATATGTTTTACTCATTGTCCTCTCCTTATTTATAGAATAAAAAACTCTCATCTTTAACAAAATGCAAAGACGAGAGATAACTTCGTGGTACCACTTTACTTCGTTTGACTTTTATTTAAAATCAAACCTCATTACAATTTAACGGTTGTTAGCCGTCATACGCTTACCTTAGCTCACATATGCCACTCCAAGGCCATCTTCAATATTTCCACGCTCTGCCTGCTCTCACCTAATCAGGCTCTCTGTTAAGAGGTTTTCATATCTACTCTTCTCTTCATAGTGTTTCAACATTTCAAGTTTATTATTTTATATTAAATTTGTCAACCAATAGAATGTCCTATGATACAAGAAAGGGACCCTGCTCTCGCAAAAGCCCCTCCTTAGAAAGAGATTGTGACATATATACCACAAAAATATATTCTAGCAATTTGCCATTGTCTTGCCTTCACCAGTAAGGCCTTCAAAATCTGCATTAAATGCATCGATTGCTGAATCGATAGCTGCGTTCTTAATAAGACCTTCAATTACATCTGTGCCTATTGTAGCTGCTCCGATGCCATACTTTGTAAGTTCAAGTACCTGCTGTGAATTTTTAAAGCTGGCTGCAAGTACATCACAGTCCAAATCGTTGTTGTCAAAAATATCCTGGATTTCCATTGCAACTCCAACTCCATCATATCCAAAGTTGTCAATTCTGTTGATATATGGTGCTGTATACTTTGCTCCTGCCTTCGCAGCAAGGAATGCCTGCATTGGTGTATAGATAGCTGTAGCTGTAATATTTGCTCCTTCTGCTGCCAATGCTTTCATAGCCTTTAAGCCCTGTGGAGTTGTTGGAATCTTAACATATGTGTTTGCTCCAAGCTTTTCTCTGATAACCTTTGCCTCTTCCAACATACCTTCAGCATCCTTTGATACTACCTGTACATGAAGTTCACCTTCCGGTCCGACAACTTCTCTTAAATCCTTGAGGATGTCATATGGTTGTCTTCCACCCTTTGCCAAAATTGATGGGTTAGTTGTCACACCATCACATGGATATAACTCCCAAACCTTTTTAACCTTTTCCAAATTAGCATCATCAATAATTAATTTCATTTTAATATCCTCCTAAGTTTTTTGTATATAAAATTTCTAAAATAATTTTGTACATTAAATTTCCAAAATAAGATTTTTTATTCCATTGTCGGTGGCTATCTTTCCGAAAGCTCGCATTTGTTCATCACTGTATAATGGCGGATTTTGTTCAAAGCAGAATTCCATGTCTACCATGTCATATTTTGCTTCAGCCAAAGGGTTATAATTGAGTATCTCATACTTTACTTCCGGATACAAATCACTAATATATTTTGCAATTCCTGCGATATTCTCTTCTATTGCTGTCATACCCGGAATAAGAGGTGTTCTTATTATAACATCTTTTGCCTTATCTGACTTTAACAACCACGAAATGTTTTCTAATATAAGGTCGTTTCCCACACCTGTATATTTCTTGTGTTCATCACAGTCAATAATTTTTAAATCCGCAAAAACATGGTCAATATATTTCATTGCCTCCACATATATTTCATGGGAAATATTTGATGCAGTTTCTATTGTTGTTGTGATGTTTTTCTCCTTGAGTTTTTTTAGTATTTCTATGGCAAACTCATGCTGAAACAATGGTTCTCCTCCTGAGAGTGTAACCCCTCCACCATGCTTAAAAAATGGTTCATCCTTTAGTGCCTCTGTGACAACCTCATCTGACGACATTTTTCTTGAATCCATTGCCAATGCCACTGCAGGACAGGAATCCACTATTTCTTCCCAGTTTTCGTCCTTTGAAATATCAAGTTTAATCTGACC
The DNA here is from genome assembly GCA_964631845.1 of uncultured Eubacterium sp. Classification (GTDB taxonomy): domain Bacteria; phylum Bacillota; class Clostridia; order Lachnospirales; family Lachnospiraceae; genus Eubacterium_G. The sequence goes on along the minus strand of CAZWAG010000009.1, from coordinate 30,089 downwards.
GTATTTTTCATATACTCCACCATTTTTTGACATATTAACACAAGTATTGCAGTGAATACATTTTGTTGGGAAATACAGCGGTCTTTGCTTAATTGATATTCCTTCCGGATTCTGACACCATACACATTTTAGTGTGCACCCTTTTAAGAATATTGTGGTTCTAATTCCATTTCCATCGTGAGTTGAAAATCTTTTAAAATCAAAAACATACCCGTCCATATATTATATCCTTTTTAGCAAACAGTGAATAGCCGAAGCCATTCACTATTTACCATCTTTAATCCTCTAAATTTCATTATAGCTTGTTCGCGCAATAATTTCATCCTGAAGTTCGCCAGCCAGCTCTACAAAGTATGCTGTATATCCGGCAACTCTGACAGTTAAGTTTCTATACTGTTCAGGATTTTCTTTTGCTGCAAGCAAGTCTTCTTTTCTTACAACATTAAACTGAATATGAGGTATTTCTAAATCTACAAAAGTTCTAAGCATCTTTGCAAATTTGTCAATTCCGTTTTCAGTCTTAAAGAATTCAGGTAAGAACTTCATGTTGAGAAGTCCACCGTTTGTTGTCCAGCTCTTATCAAGTCTTGAAACCGACTTGAGAACTGCTGTTGGTCCATTTTCATCACGTCCATAAACAGGTGACATTCCACCATCTGCAAGTGGAGTACCTGCATATCTTCCGTCAGGTGAAGCGCCAACGTTTTCTCCCATAGGAACGTGTGCAGAAACAGTATACATACCTGTGTGGTACTTACCACCTCTGTAGTTCTTTTTCTTGCCAAGTCTTTCTCTGAAATACTTTGCCCATTTTGAGCCAAGCATATCTACCCATTCAACGTCGTTTCCGTATTTTGGAACCTTGTTGAGGAGCATAGTTCTGAGAATCTCATCATCCTCAAAATTTGTTTCCAGTGCGTGAAGAAGTCTTTTTTTAGAAACTCTTCCCTCATCGTATACTAGCTGCTTAATTGCTGCAAGACTGTCTGCAAGATTAGCAACCTGAATCATCTGTATACCGGATAAATTGTAGATAGCTCCGCCTCTTGTTACATCCATTCCTCTTCCCATACAATCATCAATTACTGCTGATAAGAATGGTGTTGGAAGGAGGTCCATATGCGCCTGTTCAACCTGCTCACACGCTAAAACCATCTTGTCCATAAAATAATCTATGTTCTGTCTGAATGCTTCCTCTAAATCCTCAAATGTATCAAAGGTTGTAAGATTTCCTCTGTCTTCTGCCAGCTGTTCTCCTGTAATCAGACATTTTCCACCTGTCAATGTAAGCTCCAGACATTTGTTTAAGTTAAACATTGCTGCGTCTGACCAGCCTAAGTTATTTCCCTGTGTTGTAAGCTCTACACAGCCTACAATAGCGTAATTCATAGCATCAGCTTCAGAAATACCCAAATCGTTAATCATAGCCGGAACAACAGCCTTATCATTGAAGAACTGTGGCATACCACTTCCGAGGGACACAACCTTGATTGCTGCCTTGAGCAGCTTATCACTAGTCTTTTCGTTGAGTCTTACTGAAAGGTTAGGCTGTGGAAGTCCAATGTGTTCCTGTGCCTTTAACAACAAATATGTCAGTTCATTCTCATACGCATTGCCCTGTGCGTCACAACCGCCAACTGCAATATTAAATCCAATTGGAAATCCCGCGAAGAATTTTGCACTGTGTGAGTTTCTCATATATACGATTTCATTAAATTTAAGCCAAAGGCTTTCAATTACCGTGAGAATCTCCTGATCATCAACGCCACCTTCTTCTTTGTCATGCTTGTAATATGGATATAAAATCATATCAAGCCTTCCAGGGGAGAATGATGATGCATTTGACTCCATCTGAAGAATCACAAACATAAACCATAACAACTGTGTTGCTTCATGGAATGTTTCTGCAGGCTCTTTTGCAATCTTATCGCAAACCGCAGCAACATTTTTCATATTGTCAGCCCACTCTGGGTCTTCCTCTGCTTTTTCAAGTAATAAATCACGATATCTGTTTATGAAGTTAATTGTTCCTTCCATAACGAGAATAACGCTCTTATAAAAATCTTTCTTTTCCTCATCTGTCTCTTTTGCCAGATATTCTTCTGCTTCCTTCTTTAATCCTGCGGGTCCCTTTTTCAGCCATTCTTCACAGTTTGGATTAATATGTCCCTGTGCATGGTCTTTCTGGTTAATCTTTGCAACTTTTCCAATCTCGTCAATCTCTTTTCCATAACGAGCTCTGATAACATCTTCCAAAGACTTGCCTTGCCAATATGGGTAAATAACCTCTCTAAAATATTTTATATCCTCTTCTCTTACATTGAACTTGTCCTGTGGTCTTGTTGGAAGTGTCTCAAACTCTTTGTCTACCCATGTGCTTCCACTCTCCGGAAAAACAACTCCGTATCTCACTCCGGCAGTTCTGTTACCTACAATTAATTCTTCCGGTTCAATGCTTATATTAATATTTTCCAAGCATGCCTTGAGAGAGTATGCTCTCTGCAAAATTCTAGGTTCGTTTTCATGCTGCTTGTATGTTTCAGTAATAATTTTTGCCTGTTCGATAGACGCATATCTTGGCTCCGCCAGCATTCTATCTTTTAAAGTTTTAATTCTATCCGTCATCACTAAATTGTTCATTTGTTACTCCTCCTTATTGTATTTTTTCTTGATATCTTGATTTTATACTATAATATATGCCGTGTCAATATTATTTTTTATTGTTTTTTATTATTTTTTATTGTTTTAAGGAGTTTTGTCGCCAATTTATACACTTCTTTTATTATTTTTTATTGTTTTATTAAGAAAGGGACTGGTTCTACAGCCCCTCTCTTAATAAAACAGATCTATTCTATAATCATTTAAACTCTCTTGATTTTCTTTGCTTGGTTCTTTTTCCATAATGATTCCGTTAAAATCATTAATTGTAGCAAATTTGTAATTTCCGTCCTTTGCAAACTTGCCAGTCTCAAGCATCATATATGACTTATCACTGTGGTCAATTATAGTTTTCTTTGTGATACCATCATCTATTACATATGTGTACACTTTATTTTTTGGTACATCAAGTCCAACAACTCCAATAAAGGATTTGTCAAATCTGTACTCCTCAATTTGTTTATTAGTCGCAGCGCCAATAAATCCATCACGTCCCCGATTCAGCTTTCCACCCAAAAAGAGCAGATTAGTTTCTGCAGGCGCAGTGAAAGACAGCATAACATCAATCATATTGGTGACCACTGTAACCTTTAAATTATTTTCTACAATAAGTTTAATTAACTCAATACTGGTAGTAGAAATATCCAGAAATATTACGTCACCCTCCTCAATTAATTCATATGCTTTTTTTGCTATTGCTTTCTTTTCTTCTGTATTTTTGCCACGTCGCTGTGCAACATATGTATCATGAGTATTTACTCTATTTTTAACGGCTCCTCCGTAAGTCTTTTTCAGAAGCCCTTTTTTCTCTAATAAAGATAAATCCTTTCTAATACTATCCTCTGTAACATCAAATTTTTCGCTTAATTCTTTTACTAAAACGGAACCTTCTCTGTTAACAGTGTCCACTATATAATTTTGCCTCTCTTTTGCAAGCATAAAGCTCCTCCTAAATAAAACCTATAGTTATATTTTTTGGCATTTTTATAGTTTTGTCAAGTACTGATTTATTGTGTCTCCGACACCACTTTCCTGATTTGAAAGTCGGGTAATATTTTTTGCTACCGCCTTTGCTTTATCATTTCCACTTATCATGGCATAAGAATGTTTAGCAACGCTCAACATAGTAGCATCGTTACCGGAATCGCCAAATGCCATTATCTCATCCGTTCCAATATTTAAATAATCGGCCAACCATTTTAAAGCCCTTCCCTTGTCAGCTCCCGGTCCTGTTATTTCCAAATTTCCAACATATCCGGCAGAGTATACAAGTCCGGGGATTTGTTTTAAATCCTCCAACAAATTTTTTCTAACTTCCGGCTCTATATAGTCAAAATTAATTTTTTCCAGATTACAATTGTCTACAACCCATTTAAAGCTTTCGCAGACAATCATTCTGCTTCTATAGTCCACCATAAACTCCTTTGGAAGAGAAACATCTCCATCGAAAAAATGGTCATATGTGTATTGTGTAATATAGCACTTCTCGCTTGCATACATTTGAAAGACTAATGGATATTTAGAAAAAATCTCAACAAGCTTATATGCAGCTTCCTTTGGCATATAGCAATTGTAAATAACCTCTTTTGTGTGATTATCTAAAATAATTGCGCCATTTGATAAAATCATATAATCTACACAACCTAAAGCTTCGGCCTCTTTGTCCGTTATCTTGTATGTTCTACCTGTGCTTAAGGCAATGACAATTCCTTTTTCTTTTGCTTTTTGAAAAGCATCAATATTTGTCTGAGTAACCGTTAGGTGGTCGTCTTGAACCAGTGTTCCATCAACATCTGTTGCTATTAGTTTAATATTCATCTCAAATCTCCATAATAAAGCAAAAGGCCCTCCCGGGCCTTTCACTTTAATTTACTGACACTTATTAGCCTAAAATTTCTAAAACCTCTGCCTCTGATGTGCAAGCCATTACCTTTTCGGCTAAAGCTTTGCATTCCTCAACATCACTATCAGAGATAGTCTTTCTCGTCTTCAATACACTCGTAGCACTTACGCTGAATTCATCTAATCCAAATGCTAAAAGCAATGGAATAAGCTTTGGATCTGCCGCAGCTTCACCACACATACCTACCATTATTCCTTCCTTCTTGCCACATTCGATTATTCTCTTGATAGCTCTAAGCACTGCCGGCTGATATGTTGAATAAAGATATGCTACCTTTGCATTTCCTCTATCTACAGCCATTGTGTATCCTGTTAAATCGTTTGTTCCAATACTGAAAAAGGCTGCTTCCTTAGCAAGAATATCTGCTATCATACACGCTGCTGCCGTTTCCATCATAACACCAATCTCGATGTTCTTGTTGTATTCAACACCTTCAGCGTCAAGCTCCTTCATAATGTCGGCAACCATTTCCTTAACTTTTCTCAGTTCGTCAATACATGTTACCAATGGAACCATGATTTTAATCTTTCCGTATGCACTGGCTCTCACTAAAGCTCTTAACTGTGCTTTGTAAATGTCATCTCTCTGCAAGCAGAAACGGATAGCTCTAAATCCAAGGAAAGGATTTTCCTCCTCTTCAAGTCCGAGATATGGAATTGCCTTGTCACCACCAATATCAAGTGTTCTGATAATAACAGGCTTTCCCTTCATAATGAGAGCAACCTCTTTATACGCCTCAAACTGCTCTTCTTCTGTAGGAATAGTGTCACGATCCATAAATAAAAACTCTGTTCTGAACAGTCCTATTCCTTCTCCATCACACTCTACTGCTTTCTTTGCATCTTCAGGCTTTCCAATATTACATACAAGCTCAACCTTTGTTCCATCCTTTGTAACAGAAGGCTGTCCTGCGTATTTCTTTAACATTGCCTTTTCTGCCTGATAGTCTTCGTACATCTTCTCAAACTTAGCAACTGTCTCAGCGTCAGGATTAAGTATTGCTTCTCCACTTGTTCCATCAATACAAACTTCATCACCGTTCTTAACTTCACTGCAAATATTGTCAATACTCAATACTGCCGGAATTTCCATTGCTCTTGCCAAAATAGCTGAGTGAGATGTTCTTCCTCCAACCTCAGTAAGAATACCTGCAATGTTGTCCGGATTGATACCTGCAGTCATCGATGGGGTCAAATCTCTTGCCACCAATACAGTTCCCTCTGGCACCTGAGAAATATCTACATCCTCAATTCCCATCAATATTTTAATCATTCTTACTTTAATATCTCTAAAGTCAGTTGCTCTCTGTTGAAGCAATTCGTCAGGAATCTGTGCAAACATTTCTGCCGTCTGCTCTAAAACCTGGTCAACTGCCATTTCTGCTGTAATTTTTTCGCTTACAATAAGCGCTGATATCTGCTCTTCAATCATCGGATCCTGAAGCATTTGAATATGTCCACGCAAGATGTCGGCATCCTTCTCTCCAACGGTTTCATCCATTTTGATTGCCATCTCAGTTGTATCCTTGACAAACTTTTCAATTGCATTCTGCAATCTTGTCAATTCAGCATCAGTATCCTGAACCGATTTAGTTTCAATATTAATTTCATGTTCTTCGATTAATACAACTTTACCAATTCCAATGCCTTCAGAACCTGCAATACCTTTGTACATAATATCTACCTCTTATCTTTTATTCTCCAAAATTCTGGCTTTCAAGTTCAACAACCTTTGCAAGTGCTGCCTCTTCATCTTCACCATCACATTCAAATGTAACCTCTGCACCTGTCTTAATACATGCAGAGATAATATTAATTAAACTTTTTGCATTGATTCTCTTGTCTCCAAACACGATTGTAACATCACATGCAAATTTTCCCATTTCCTTTGCTACAACTCCGGCCGGTCTCATGTGTAATCCCTCCGGATTGTTTACTACTAATGTCTTGCTTACCATTTTTCTTTCCTCCTGATTTCTTTTATTTTATTTTAAGGTCTTTCCGACACTTTTTTTCAAATTTATTGTCCCTATATATCCTGTATATTAGGTTTTTCAAAAAAGAAATGAGGCAGGCACACATTATACCTGCCTCTTCATATTGCATTAAATAATGCGTTATATAAGAAAATTATCTTATTCTTATGTAATTTTATATAAAGTTTACGCTAATCTGACTAATTAACTTTTATTGTAATTATGCATTAAGCATGCTAATCATCTTTGCAACAATAGCGTCTGCCTGCTTGATAGCCGGACTAATTCCAACCTTTACCTTTTTGAGGTTATCGAAACGTTCAACGTTCTTAATTGGCATATCTGTTGTTAAAATAACTGCATCAGCTGATACAACATCTTCCGCTGTGATAGCATTTTCAATACCGATAGAACCCTGTGTTTCAACCTTGCACTCTACGCCTGCTTTTTCGCAAGCCTGCTGAATAGCTTCAGCTGCCATATAAGTATGAGCAACACCTGAAGGGCATGCTGTTACTGCCAAAAATTTCATATTAAATCACTCTCTTTCCTTTAAGTTTAAGGAAACTGCCATAGGGCAGTTTCCTCTTTTAAATTTTTATTCGAATGAGATATCAACATCTCCAATTTCTTCTTCTTTTTCAACATAGTCTTTCTTAAATACTGCACAAAGAGCAACGTAGATAACTACACCGATTAATGTACAAAGCAAGTATGTTAATACTGATGTAACCGGAGTAACGATAAGACCACCCCAAGCAGCGTTATCATAAACACCTAATGCACCAGCGATTGCACCAGCGATTGCACATGAAGCCATGTTAATAGGAATCATTCTGATTGGGTCAGCTGTTGTGTAAGAAATAGCTCCTTCTGTGATACCACAGAATCCCATTGCAATTGCACCAATACCAGCATCTCTTTCATCCTGTGAGAATTTCTTCTTAAGAACTAATGAAGCAACACCGGCACCGATTGGAGGGATACAAATAGCAAGACCGATAGGTCCCATAAACTTACAGTTTTCTCCAGCTGCTACTGCTGTACCAACTAATGCTGCACCTGTTGAGTAAGCAACCTTGTTAAGAGGACCACCCAAGTCAAATGCAATCATAGCACCTGTGATAGCACCAACTGCTACTGCTGCGCCACCTGTCATTCCACCGAGCCATTTTTTCATAAAAGATAAGAGTGATGCACAAGGATCACCAACTAATACCACAATAACAAAGCCTGTAATAAGTGTTGCGATTAAAGGTACAATAAAGATAGCCTTTAATGAAGCGATTGACTTTGGAAGTGGAATCTTCTTTAAGTAGTAAGCTGCAATACCTGCAACCAAACCAGTAACAATACCACCGATAAATCCAGCACCAACGTTAACTGCTAACTGTCCACCGATAATACCAGGTGCAATACCCGGTCTGTCAGCGATTGACATTGCGATGAATGCTGATAATACAGGAACCATAAGTCCTAAACCTACACCACCAACCTGTGCCAAGAAACCTGCGACACCTGTATTAGAAACTGATGCTGCTGTCTGTACCTGGTTCATTGACATCATTGCTGCGATAGCAAATAAGATACCACCTGAAACTACAACCGGGATCATGTGTGAAACACCATTCATAAGGTGCTGTCTAGTGTTTTTTAAGATATCTAATAATTCTTTCATAACTTTCTCCTTTAGTTAATATTTGTTCTTTGTGAACTTTTTATACAATTCCAATCAGCTTGATTACTTCTTCAGCTGATTTTGCCTTTGCAAGATCTTCTCTAAAATCATCATGCATAACTTTTCTGAATAATCCTGCTAAGATTTCCAAGTGTCTGTCACCCTGACCAGGTGAAGGAACACCTATCTGGAATACCATATCAACTTCTTCTGAATCGTCCCACTTCATTGAATTTTTAAGACGTACAAAAGCAAGTGATGGTTCCTTTACATGTACTGACTTTGAATGAGGAGTTGCCACTGAAAATCCTACTGCCGTACTTGAACTCTCTTCTCGCTTCATAACATCAGCAATGTAACCTTCTTTGTCAATGAGTCTGCCGTCTGCGTCCATAGCATCAGCAATAAGTCTTATAACTTCTTCTGCGCTGTTTGCTTCAACATCAAACATTACAATCTCATCGCTCATAAGTTCTTTAGCCAAATTTGAATCCTCCTTTATATAAATTATCATCTTGTAGCTCCTATTTTAAAGGGTTTCCAAGGGTTTTTCAATTTATCCAAAAAAAGAAAATTGCACTTAAATTAGTGCAATTTTCACTCAACAACGTATTTAAAGGGATTGAAACAATTTTTGGAATTTAATTCCAGTGCAATTCTTCCTTCAATGTTTTCTCTATTTCAGCAATATTAGCCGTATTTCTTATCTTTTTTACCTTTTCTGCATTTCCTAATATCCTTGCAAAATCGTGAAAGAATACCTTTGTAGTAGTAATGTTATTAAAATTTAAGGCAAGCAAAAATATTGTATCAACCATTTTGTCTCCCCAGCTTACCGGATACGCCAGCCTTATTACAAACACCTTTGGCTCTATTACATTTTCAGGTGTACCGTGTGGGATGGCTACGCCGTTTCCAATAGCTGTAGGCTCTATTTTTTCTCTTCGTATTACATCATGGTAAAATTCCTCTTTGACATATCCATTTTCATACAGCATATTACACGCTCTTCTTAAAATAGAATCCCTCTGGGCTTTTTCCTGAATAAACAAAATATGATTTGGATCTATCATTCGCGAAAAGCCTTCTTTCTTCACTTCCGGATGAGACAATATTTCAAAGCATTTATCCTTAATGTTTTTTTCGTCAACCTTGCTGACAACAGGCGTAATATAAACAACCTTGTCCTCGTATTCAAGGGAAGGAACCATAGACAACACTATATCAAATTCATAATCCTCAAGAGTATTGATTTTTTCTCCGGATAAAATGGCAACAATATTGATTGAATCAATTCTGTTCTCAATTTTTTTAGCAACAATGCTTGAAGCTGCCGGACCACTGGTCCCAACCAAAACGGCATTGACTGTTTTTTCATTTCTGTGCAGCGCCCCACCTACAAACAGTGCCAAAAAAGACAACTCCTGGTCTGTGGGAATGCGACCTGCGTACTTTTCGTAAAATTTGCCCAGTGTAAAACAAACCGCAAATATTCCCGAATACATTTCTCTTATATCTTCCATAAATGGGTTTATAACTTCAAGCCCAAATTTAGTCCTGATAAACGATGCCGGAATAAATCCTTCAAGGCCTGTACAAAGCAATTCGTTGTCAAACAAATCCACATTTAGTATTTCCGAAAGATACTCTAATATTTCTGCGCATATTTCCTTTGGATTATTTTCTATTGCAAAATAGCTGTCTTCACCTGATTCTTCTTTTTTTTCCTGCAATGCAACTCCGGCAAATACAATGTCTATATACTGTCTCTCGTATTCATTAATTTCGACTTTGCTAAGCTCAGACAATTTATCTACAATATCATTCAGTATATTATCATTAATCAGGTTATTTCTTTCATTTAGTATTGGCTCTTCAATCACATTGCCCATACGTATTCTGAACAATTGAATACACAGATATTGAACTATCATTCTGAAGGAATAATCAGTGTATGATATTCCATACTTCCTCTCGATATAAGTTACAGTCTGAACTGCCTTTTCAAAATTGTCCCGTCCAAAATTATTAATCCAGGTTTCGCTCTCCTTTGCAGACATTCTGTAATCATATTGCGTGTTTACCTCTGTGTTTCCTATTGAAAATAAGCAAAAGCTCTTCATCGCCTTTCTGATGGAAAATTCATTTCCTGTAATAAACACACCGTGTCCTGCCACGCGATTGATTTTTATATTGTATTTGTCCAATTCCTTTGAAATAGAACTAATATCATCGCTAATTACTTTTTTGCTGACATTTAATTCTTCAGAAAAAAGAGACAATGTATATGTATCCCATCCACTCAGAAGAATGTACATGATATAGCACATTCTCTGCTTTTTGGACATAACAATCTTTTTATCTCTCTTTAAATCATTTATCTCCTCTATCTGTTCATCTGAAAAATCGGCGACAAAACCAATACCTGGCTTTCTCTCGAGAACCATTTGATGCTCTTTACAGAAATCAGACACTTCTTTTATATACGTCTTTACGCTTCGCTCCGACACACCTAAATACAGTGCTAGTGTCTTTGATGTAATTGGTTTCCTATTATTGTCTATTAACTTTTCGACTATCTGTAAACCTCTCTCTGATAACATTTTCGCTTCCTTTACATTTTAACAATAAGATACTATCACTGTCATTTTTCCTTTGAATTGGTAATCGCAATTACCTGATGTGATAATCATATGATCGCCTTTTTCAACCTTCATATCGTCTATAAAGCCCTCACCGTCAATAATGCTGACATTTATAAAAGATTTGTCCATCTCAAATTTATACTCACTGACAATATCCCATTTTTCCAATGTGTACAATGGACATTTCACAAGTCTTGTAGATGTCATTCCTTCATTCTCGATGATTTCATAAGGCTCATCATAATCTTTGTGAGGTGCCGTAATGCAGTCAATACTCTGCTTTATGTGAAGCTCTCTTAGCTTTCCATCCTGTAGTCTGTCATAATCATACACTCTGTATGTCACATCACTGCTCTGCTGCGTTTCAATAAGCAATGTTCCACCTTTAATAGCATGGAGACATCCCGGATTTATCTGAAAGAAATCTCCCTTTTTAATTGGAAGTTCTCTGATTAACTCGTTCCACCTGCCGTTGCTAATCATATCTGCGAGTTCGTCCTTATCTTTTGCATTGTGACCAACAACTATTGTCGCATCCTCTTTGCAATCCAAAATATACCAGCATTCTGTTTTGCCTAACGCTCCATTTTCATTGACTGCCGCATATTCATCATCAGGATGCACCTGAATACTCAAATCATCCTCTGCTCCTAATATTTTAATCAAAAGCGGAAAAACCTCTCCCTCCATATTTCCGAAAAGTTCTCTGTGATTATCCCAGCACCATGACAAAGTTTTTCCTCTATATTCACCATTTAAAATAGTGCAGTCTCCACTCTTGTGTGCACTTATTCCCCAGCATTCACCAGCCTTGTCACCGGCTTCCTTATAGCCAAACTCCTTTAAAAGGCTTCCCCCCCATATTACGTCCTTAAAAACAGGCTGTAATTTTAGAATAGCCATAATATCCTCCTTTTTTCCGAACCTTATTTTTATATTTCACAAATAAATTGTAACATATTTTTCATAAATTAACATATATTTTTGATATATCCAATACAAATAAGGGTTTTAAAAATTTATGAAACCAGGCTTTAAGAAAATACTGCCAATTGTTATCTTATTAATCGCTGTCGTTCTTGGCATTTTTATTTATCGTGATAATGTATCTGACAAACCTTCAAATTCCGGCTTTGATGCTTATACCGAAGGTTTGTTTTGCTCTATGCTGTCTTCGGATACTCTTAGTCTCCATTTCTATGTGAAAGACCCAAAAGCTTTTGGAATAAAAAATCTCAAGCAGTCATTTGGCGACTATTCTTACAGTACCATGACTCAAACGCAGTCCTACTATATAAAAGAAATAGAAAGTCTGTGCAATTATGATTATAAAAGTCTTTCAAAAAATCAGCAATTGACCTACGATGTTTTGCTGGATTATTTCCGACGCCAGCTTGATTTTGGAGATTTATGTATTTGCTCGCAATCCATAAATTCTGTGACAGGCGTACAGGCACAGTTGCCTATTCTTCTGAGCGAATACAAATTTTATTCAAAGAAAGATATAGTTAATTATTTAAATTTGTTAAAAGAACTTCCTGATTATTTTGACAGTATTTGCAGCTTTCAAAAGACAAAAGCTTCAAATGGATATTATATGAACAAATCATCTATCAATTCAGTAATCAGTCAATGCTCCGAATTTGAAAGATATGACAGCAAAAATATTTTATGTACTTCCTTTAAATCAAAAATTTCCAAATGTAAATTTTTATCATCAGCTCAAAAGAAAAAGTATGTAGAAAAGAATGTCGATGCATTTAATAAGTATATTATTCCATCGTATAAAAAAATTATTTCAACCATGAACTATTTAAAGGAGAAAAAATATTACTGCAAAAATAAAGGCCTGTGTAAATTTCCAAGCGGACGGGATTATTATGAATATTTGATTAAATCTATAGTTGGAAGCGATCGTGATGTTAATGAGATAAAGACCTTAATTAGAGAGCAGCTCATATCTGATATGAGAATTCTCAATGATTTCTTTAAAAACCATAAAGATTTGGAAGGCGACTTCATAAAAGAAAAGAATTATTCCAACAGCTATAAGCAGATTCTAAAGACACTGCTTCGGATGTCAGAACATGATTTTACAAAGATATCCGGACTAAATTACTCTGTCAAAAAGGTAAACAAATCATTGGCTCCTTATTTAAGTCCGGCATTTTATTTGTCTTCTCCAATTGATTCTGACGAAAATATTATTTACATAAACGAATCGTCAAACTCAGGCCAGGATATTTTTTCTTTGCTTGCCCATGAAGGCATTCCCGGTCATATGTATCAGACGGAGTATTTTAAAAGGACAAAACCCCCTGCCATTCGACACGTAATAAACTATGGTGGCTACACGGAGGGTTGGGCTACATATGTTGAGTTTCTATCATACTCGTACAACTACGACAATGAAGTCCTTGCAGATAGCCTTCGCGCAAATGCAGATTTTTCTCTTGCTCTCTACTCCTTGTGCGACATTGGAATCAACTATGACGGCTGGTCTAAAAAAAATGTGCTGAAATTTCTTGGTAATTATGGAATAGACGACGAGGCTCTGGCTGAAAATATCTTTGAAGCGGTTTCTCAGGATCCATGCAACTATTTGCAGTACTATTTGGGATACTTGGAAATTGAAAATCTAAAGGATTATATGAAATCTTTAAAAGGTGATAATTTTTCATTGAAGAAGTTTCACAATGCTTTTTTAAAAATAGGCCCCGCATCATTTCCTGTTGTAAAGAAATGGTTGCCTTATTATTATTAAAAAAATTAGAGGGTGTCCCAAAGCCTTTATTCTTTTGGACGCCCTCTTTTGGGTTGCACCTCCCACATTTCAAAAACACATCTCCCCCATTAGACTTGTCTTTGTAAATATCACTTTTTTAATTAATTATAATGCTTTGGGGAATGATATATTATTCTTGTGCTAAACTATGACATTTTTATTCATCAAATACGGTTATCCGACCACACTATACATTGAATGTCTTTTTTGCACAGTTTATGTAAATAATCGTATTAACTAAAAAATATATATTATGATTTTTTTGCAGCGAAGGAGCTATTGGTTTGTAATATATGTCTATTCTTTTATTGTCAACATACTAACAGCCTTCGCTGTATTTATTAAATAGTCACTTTTATTTTGATTTTATTTTTCAAATTTTCTACTGTTAATGTTTTTCCAGCCAACTGCTTTAGCCTATACATTCCAATTCCTCTGCCATCACCCTTAGTTGAATAGCCAAACTCAAACATTTTTTTAATATCCTTAACCGACATATATTCGCAGTGATTAATTACAGCTATATCAATAATATCTTTCTTTTGCTCTACACATAATTCAATTTGCTTTTTTCCTCTGTAATCCTTTTCTTTTTCCATAGCATTATCCAGCATGATTCCAAGCGCTTCCAATGTGTCTGCCTGTTTCTGCACTCTGGAATATATGGATATCTGAGTTAAAACATTAATATTTTCTGTCTTTATCATTTTTATTTTTTCATATAGAAACGCTGAAACCACCTCATCCCTACACTTAAAAAGTATATTGTCAATTATTCTGTCATCCTTATATTTAATATTTGTGTGCCTAAGCATTATCAGATTGTTTTTATAATTATGCTGCTTTATTTGCATTTGCTTAATCATCTCTTCGTATTTGGGTGAGTAATTCTTCCATATTATAATTTCATTTTTTAACTTTTCTGTCTCCTGCCACATCCTTTGCCAACTCACAATAGCAGCAGCGAGAATAATTATAAGCGTTATACACAAAAAATATATTCTTAAATCAACCGTTTTGCTTAGGTTGTATAAACTAATTATCGCAAATATTTCTGCAATTACTAAAAATATCGTATTGGAAATTTTTTTGTCAAAATGCATTATCATATGGTACAAGTCTTTCTTATGACAAAGCCTAAGCAATATAAATAAAAACATTAAGGACATAAGACCGGCATATATTCTTGCCAAACTACCTCTTTGGTTTTTTATACAAAAAAACATTAAAGCCTCTGACATCAGCTTTAATGCTGTACAACAACTGACCTCCAATGCCTCCACTGTAAAGGCATTTGTCCATTCATCGCCAATTGCAAAAATAATATAGCCTATAAAAATAAGAGATGATGCCACTGTTGTAATATAATGTTGACCTACACAAATCATATATGCAATATACAGAAAAAATACACCTGTAGCGGCAATTATACTTTTGATTTTATCCCCCAACAATGTTTCGGTTTGACCAGGTTTATTTATGTATATTCTGTTTATTACTATTAGACGCGTTATGCCTTCACTAGTCCACATTAAAATATTTGCTAATTTCATTCTTAACCTGCTTTTTCATTGTTATTCCTATCTCAACCAGTTCCTCCATATATTTAAGCTTTATATACCTGTTTGCGAAATCTACACTTTCAATATGTTCCATATTGATAACAGCATACTTGCTCACTCTGATAATCGAACCTCCCTGTGTTTTTTGTAAAAACTTGTCTATACTCCAATACGGAATATTAAATTCCTCCTTCTTACTTATAACATTAATTCTTCTTCCTTCCTTTTTGGCGCATACTATATTTTTGCATTTTACTATGTACATTATTCCATCGATTCTAAAAGAAATGCTGTTATTATTTTTGTTATTTGCAGGAAATTTTAACGCCTTTTTTATTAATGCCTGAACCGTACCCTTCTCAAATGGTTTTTCTATATATCCAAAGCATCGAAGCTCTTTATAGCTTGCAATCTCCGGATCCTCTAAACATGTGACAAATATTATAGGTGTAAATTCATACCTCTGTGTCTCTCGAATATTTTTTGCAAATTCAAGTCCGGAAATATCTGAGCTGTCTTTACTATCCAATATTATGTCAACCAGCATTAAATCAATGTTATTCTGTCCACAAATTCCGTAAGCCTGCTGCAGATTATTTGCAATAAATATTTTTATATTTGCATCTATCTCCTCAATCAATGCTTTGAGCCTGTTAACATATATATCGTTGTCTTCTAATATCATTACACTTTTCATCTTTGTCCCCCACTATCCGTGCTTATTTTTCATTGGTAACCTGACGCTATCTGTTTTCCATAAAAGATTATATATTAGAGGGCATAAAAAAAAGAGCCTTTAAAGCCCTTTTTTTCACGTTATATTATTACATTTCAAATGTTTCTCCAAGCTTTTCAACTTCTTCCTTTGTAGCAAGATAATCGCTGAAAGCACTGGCGCTTCCTGTCAAAAGTCCCTTTCTGAGAGCTTCCTTGTATTCGCCTGTTTCAAGGTAGCCTGCAATAAATCCTGCCACCATTGAATCTCCGGCTCCTACTGAATTTTTGACCTTGCCTTTAGGACATTTGCTCTTATAGACTTGTCCATCCTCTGCAACAAGAACTGCACCTTCACCTGCCATTGAAATAAGAACATTTCTGGCTCCGGCTTCCTGCATCTTCTTTGCATATGGAACAACCTCATCACGTGTATTTAATTCTACTCCGTAGATTTCTCCTAATTCATGATTGTTTGGCTTAATCAAAAATGGCTTGTACTCCAGAACATTTACAAGCAGGTCCTTTGTTGCATCTACCACAATCCTGATATCCTTGCCCTGCAAATGCTTCATAATATCACTGTACATAGTACCTGGCATAACTGATGGAATGCTTCCGGCTAAAACCAGGATATCTCCGTCCTTTAATTCGTCAAGCTTTGCATATAAAGCATCTATATCCTCCTGCTGAATTGCAGGTCCCATTCCGTTTATTTCACTTTCCTGCTGCGCTCTAATTTTGACATTAATTCTAGTCATACCCTCTTTAACATTAATAAAGTCAGCATTTACTCCCTGCTCTTCTAACATCTTATGAATACTGTCTCCTGTAAAGCCTGCAAGAAATCCTAATGCTGTATTATCAAATCCAAGATTGCTAAGAACCATTGAAACATTAATTCCTTTTCCGCCCGGAAGCATTAATTCTTCAGATGTTCTGTTGACATATCCCAATCTAAAATCATCTACTGATACAATATAGTCAATAGATGGATTGAATGTAACTGTGTATATCATTCACATACCTCCACAATTATTCTCAAAATCTCTATAAGGAATATATAATATTTAAAAGCAATTTGCAAGCACCACACTGGCAATTGTGCCCGCCATTGTTGCCAAAATTGCACCAGCCAGCGTCCATCTTGTTTTTGTGATTTTAGCCGCTATAAAATATACGGACATTGTATAAAATATAGTTTCTGTACTGCTCATCATCAGCGAAGTCACGCGCCCCATATATGAATCCGGTCCATACTTTTTAAAAATATCAACAACCATCCCTGTTGCAGCAGAAGAGGAGAATGCTTTAACGATTGTAAGAGGCATCAGCTCCCCCGGAAATCCTATTTTGTCCGTGAACCTTCCAATCTGTTCTCCTATAAAAGTCAAGAAGCCTGCTTCTCTCACCATCCCAACACCAATCATCAGTCCAATAAGAGTAGGCATAACCTTTATCACTGTGGAAAAACCATCCTTTGCACCATCAACGAAATCATCATAAACATTTCTTTTATTTTTTATGCCATATACAATAATTATCATTATAATTGCAGGCATAATAAAAGAAGATATTGCAACTATTTTCGACATAACAACCTTGTATTGTTTTCTCAATTTTATTATATAAAAAAGATGCCACTCTTATGAATGACATCTCTCTATAATATTTATAATCTGTTTTGCTTGTTCAAATCAGTTCTCTGTTCATAATTTTCAACCAACCGGTTAGTTGCCGGAACATCGACAGCGATTGGATTCTTTCTCATAAATACAGGTCTTAAAATAATAGGTGTAATTATAGTAGTAACAATAACCACAATGATAACCGGTGCAACAATGCTCGAACTCATAAGACCTGCTTCAATACCTTTATTGGCAACGATAAGGGCAACCTCTCCTCTTGATACCATTCCAACACCAATTCTTAAGCATTGATAATTTTTGTAACCGCATATTTTTGCTCCCAGTCCACACCCGGCAATCTTTGTGATAATAGCAACGATTGTCAACAAAATAGCGTAGACAACAACCATAAAGCTCATGGACATTATTGCATGTCCATCCACTTTAAGACCTATGCTTGCAAAAAATATAGGACTCAAAAATAAATATCCAATTACATCAAACTTTGAAGCTATAAACTGGTCCTTCTGAGTCATTGAAATTATAACTCCGGCAAAAAATGCCCCTGTTATATCAGCCACTCCAAAGAAATACTCTGCTGAGAAAGCCATTACCAGACAAATCACAAATGCGAAAATAGCGTGTCTGTGCTTGCCAACCTTGTCTTTTTTTCTCCACCAATTGAAAAATTTGTATACTATAAATCCAAATACACCTACAAATACAAAGAATAAAACAATCTTAAATAATACAAAGCCTAATGGCGCAGAGTTTCCCTTTGAACCACTCAGACTTGTTACAACTGTGAGGGCAATTATACCTAAAATATCATCAATAATTGCTGCTCCCAAAATAGCGTTACCGGATGCAGTCTTAAGCTTGCCCATCTCCTGCAATGTCTCAACCGTAATACTTACAGATGTTGCAGTTAGTATTACTCCCACAAATATAGACTGGAGAAATAATGTGCTTCCCTCTGCCGGAGCAATAATATTTGCATCAAAAAATGCATATGTGAGCAACGCGCCAAATACAAGTGGAACTACAACTCCTAAAAAAGCTATTATAAATGATGCCTTTCCACATTTTTTCAGTTCGTTGATATCTGTCTCTAACCCGGCGCAAAACATCAATACAATAACACCTATCTCTGACAAATGATCAATAAATGATGTCTCATAAAGTGTAAAGTCAACTAAGTCTACTCCGCCGATTGTCACACCTGATAAGATGTTTCCTAATAATGCAGGTCCCAAAATAAGTCCTGCCAGCAAAGCTCCTACTACTTGTGGCATATTATATTTTTTTGTAAGTAATCCTAAAAGCTTGGTACTTCCTAAAATAAGTGCCAATTGCCACAAATACCCGTACGTTTCCATCGCTGTACCCTCTTTCTTCTAAGTTTTTAACCTGATACATAATAGCACCATATATTGGTTAATTCAACTTATTTTCTTATGTTTTTTCTTATATTTTGTCATATTTAGGATATTTTTATGGTTTACTATTGCATCAATTTATTATTATTTGAATGCATATCGTATTTAATTTTTACCCGTCTTATCTTTTTTAACATAGGCATTGCCAATACCCACAAAAAGAATACTGTAGATATGCCATGAACCAGATTAAAATATACGCCTGCCGCGTACGCTGTAATCAAGGCTTTTATATTCGGGCTGTCTGTATACATCAACACTGTCGCTGTATCCATTATTATTCCGTACCCCCAAAATGTTATTACAAATCCAAAGAAACACAGCTTATATTTTATCCCTTTACTTTCCAGACAGTCTTCGCCAAACACAATTGCGGACACCAAGCCAATCAAACCAAATGCTATCATTTGCCACGGTGTCCACGGCCCCTGACCAAAAAAGAAATCCGATGCAAAAGCAGTAATGGCTCCGCACATAAATCCAGCCTGCTTTCCAAGCATAATTCCCGCAATAATTATTATTGCCGCACAGGGCTTAAACTGCGGCATCATAAAAAACGTAAGACGACCAACTACCGCAAGACTAATCATAACCGAGATGACAACTACCTCTCTTGTCCTTGGCTTTCTTCGCTCAAACGACCACATAAACAATACTATCGAGCACAGTATTATTAGTATTGAAACAACATAATAGCTTCTGTCGCCAAATATATTAAGTTTTTGGATTATATCGTTTGCTAATCCTTTATGCACGCTAATATATCCTCCTCATTTACGGCTCCTTCTATTTTTCCTCTTGCTATTTTACAGGCCGAGGTTGTGTAGAAGTGATTTGTGTAAAAGAATTTTCTGTATGTATCAACACTCACCATCTCGCCTCTTGCAAACAATCCACATCTGTCTGCATATTGTCCACAAAAGTCCAAATCGTGGCTCACCATCAAAATAGTTTTTCCCTTCTTTGTCAGACTCCTTAAGAGCTTTCCAAGCTGGCGCTTATATATTCCATCTAATCCCTTTGTCGGCTCATCAAACAGCAATATATCAGGATTTGTTGACAACACCTTTGCAAGTGCAAGCTTTTGCTGTTGCCCACCACTTAAATCATAAGGATGTCTGTCAACCAAAGCATTTAGTTCCATATCATCAATTAAGCTTTGTTCTACACTCTTAAGTTCATCCTTTACCGTCTCGCAACAAAATAAAGTCTGGACGTCCTGCGGTAAAAGTGCCGTTGTACCTTTAATTTTTAGCTTGCCTCTAAGAGGCTTGTTGATACCGGACAGAATTGACAGCATGGTTGTTTTTCCACTTCCGTTGCCGCCCAGAACGCAAAACAGTTCGCCTTTTTTTATACTTAGTTCAACTCCTCTTAACACATCCTCTTCTTTTTTAGAATATCTAAACCAAATATTTTTTGCAGAAAGAATGTCCTCGTTTTTCGCCTTTTTTAAATTTGATATTTTGCAATTGTCCGAATTTGGTGCGCTAATCACTTCTTCGTTTTTCTGATTTGCACTTTCCGGCTCACAAAGCTTAGCTATATTTTTTTTGCTTAACCAGCTTCTTGCCTGCGCAATATTTAATGGGCACTCACCATTTTCATCTGCTTTCAAGAAGATTCTGGCCGCCGCAGGCATAATGTGTATCAGCTCATCTCTCTCTAAAGCTTTTATCGTATCTGATATATTGTCCTTTTCTACTTGCTTTCCATCTTTTAAGACGATGAGCTTATCCGCACACTCCAGCACTGCGTCAAGCTTATGCTCGGACATAATCACTGTAATGCCAAAATCTTTATTTATTTTTTTTACCAACTCGATAAACTTGTCCGCTGATATAGGATCCAGATATGCTGTCGGTTCATCAAGAACCAATATTTCAGGGTCCATCACCATAACTGCTGCCAGATTTAAAATCTGCTTCTGTCCACCCGACAATTGCCCTGTACTTTTGTAGAACCAATGACTTATTCCAAAATATTCTGCAATCTCGCTCACTCTAAGTCTGATTACTTCTTTATTTTCACCTAAATTTTCAAGACCAAAGGCGAGCTCATGCCAAACCTTATCTGTCACAATCTGATGCTCAGGGTTTTGAAAAACAAATCCGATTTTTTTGCATTGCTCCCTATTACTCATTTTGTTAATGTCAAATCCACCAATCAGTATCTCTCCATGCACCCCACCGGACGGACGTATGACAGGCTTTAAATTGCGAAGCAGAGTACTTTTTCCACAACCGGTTTTCCCACATATTACAACAAAGTCGCCCTTTACAATATCTAAATTAAAATCAGATATAGCGCTTTTGTCTTGATTTGGATATGTAAATGTCAAATTTTTAATTTGAATCTGCGCCATCTTATTTCCTCCCGGATATCTATTAATACCGGCATCATACATAGTCCGATATATACTATATAAACCAAATAGCTTCCTTTTATTTTTATTAATGGATAGAACGAATAACTAATATTTTTAAGAGCAAATTGTACCACAATCACAGCACCTGCAAAAACAATATACGCCAAAGCAATTATGTCTCTAAGCTCTATCTTATAGTTATTATAATTTGTTCTTTTTCCTACTCCATAGCCTCTTGCACTCATTGAATCCGCTGTATCCACTGAATTTTCCAATGCCCATGTCGTAGTAATGGAAAAACATTTTAGCTGCTCTTTAAGCGTCAATCTGTCTCCTGTACTTAAAGCTTTATTTACTTCGATTGTCCTCTTTCCCTGCGCTATATATTTTGGAACAAACCTGAAAACAATCGACAGCATCATTGCGACAGACGGTGCAATTCTGCCAACAACGGCAAGTATTTTGTCACTTGTTATAATCCTGTTAAAGGTTGCAAACCACAACAACATCGTCCCTACGATAAAACCTGAAATAATTCCATATATTATCGATTCCAGTGTTATTGGATTTCCTGTAAAGGAATAAAAAAGCAGTGTCATTCCTCTATGGGAAAATAAAGGATTAATAAAAGCTGATATAAGCATTACAAATAAAATCATTAAAAAATATTTGATTCCCTCAAGCCCTCTTTGCATAAAGTAATAGACGAGGGCACCTACAAATGATATAAGCACCATCGCAACATGCATCTGACACATCGTTATAGCAATTACTACTATATAAAATATTAAATTTACTAAAGGATGATATCTGTCAAATTCATCTGTCATTTTAAATCTTCTCCCAAATTGCAAGTATATCGCCATTCTATTATGTCATTATTTTTTAGTTTATAATCACTGCAGCTGACATTCGGAAATTCGCCATTTACACTGTACATCCAGCCTGACAATTCCCCACAGGAAAATTCATAAAAATTATTAATGCCTTCAATATATGCACTCTTGCCTGTAAAAGAAGCCTCCATCAATATATTTTCTTCTTTTAAGGTTTTTTCTAAAATATCAAAGACTGTATCGCCATCCTCGAAAGTTACTTTCTTTGCCTCAACAATAACCCCATCTTTAGGAACATGATTTTTGAGATTGTCATCTAAACTATCCATATTAGCTAAAATAGTTTTGCAATCTACACTTATTGTGCATGTATACTGTTCCTTAGTTGTTTTCTTCCCGCACCCACAGAGACATATTGCGAGAAGCATTATAACTAATATTCTACTTATGCTTTTTCTTTTCATATATCACAACTCCCATTCCTATTATTAATGTAAAAGACATAAGTGTACATAATATAGGTAAGATTTCTGTTTTTCTTTCTTTTTTTACGTATGTTACTGTTTTTTCTATGGTCCGCTTTTCTTCTGCTTCTGAATATGTTTCTGATTGTGCTTCAACCTGCTTACTCTCAGCGATTTTTTTCTTTTTACTTTCTTTTTTCTTGCTTGAAGTCTCCTCTACTTTTTTAGTTGTTGCAGGTTTCTCCTTTTTAGTTTTGGTCTTTGATGCTTTATATTTTTTAGTAATCGTCTTTACCTTCTTCGCCGACTCCTTGCTAATCTTTTTTGTCTGTATTCCATCTGACATGTCATATATGCTGTTTTCATTGTCCAGGCTTCTATAATATGCCACAAGTGCATACATCGCCTGGTCTGTTGCCAGCTGATTAGCTTTACCGGACATTACATGCTTGAAGGCACCATCAGTATAGTACTGCATTATCCCATCTAACACCGTCTTCCCATTTTTTATAAAAAGACTGTCTGAGGCTTTTATACCAACACTGGCCATTGCGGTAAGAACCTGCGCCGTACTTTCACAATTGGGGGTACTCCCTGAACAATAGTCACCGTTTTTATTTTGAACTTTGCTTAAAAATAATATCGCGTTGTCAACTGCATTAGTTATTTTTGAATCCTTACTGTAATAAGCAGACAAAGCCTGTATTGTCATCGCAGTCATATCCGGGTCACTGGCAGAACCGGCAAAAGACCAGCCACCATCGCTGTTTTGTCTATCCAAAATATTTTCTTTTAGCTTTTCTCTTGTAGTTTTTGTCCCATTATAATTGCTTTTCGGAGATGGTATCTCATAATCGCCACAATCAAGTGCTATTAATGTATAAATCAAGCCATTGAGACCTTGCTTTTCTATAACATCATATTCTGCCAATGGCTGTAGTAAATTGTACCCACCAAATTTCTGTGGATTTTCATTTATTGATGTCAGCGCCATAACAACTCTCGCATACTCTGTGTATCTCGTATCTGACAATTCCCCATTATTTTTTTGCAATGAAACTTTGAGATTGTCTTTATATATCTCTATGTATGATTTTGTAATTGTGCCATACCTTGCCAAACCGATAACAGTCCACTCTCCACCGACACTACCGTACTTTGGGTTTGTTATTGTGGACATCTGCCTTGCCGATATAACATCTAAATATGCGGCTATATCTGATTTTGACAAATCAACATGGGCACCTACATTAATCGCCATCAAAATACTTACTGCAATTGTAATAATAAAGCTTAAACCTTTTTTCATATACTCCCTCTTATGGTAAAAAGGCAGAAGCCGATGCTTCTGCCTCTCTTATACTGCTATTTCTTAATTTTTACCTTTTTAACCTTGCTCCAAGCACCGTAATACTTTGTTCCATTTGCCTTGACATACGCACGAACCTTTACATATACAGTCTTGCCCTTTTTGATTTTCTTAGTTGTCAATGATGTCTTTGAAGAGTTCTTAACTGTAGCCTTTTTGAACTTTTTGCTCGTTGAATATTTATACTGATATCCCGAAATATTACTAAGCTTTTTAATGCTGATTTTTGCTTTGCCCTTCTTACTATTTTTAACGGATTTTACTGATACCTTCTTGATTGTAGGAATCGTTGTTGTTTCCTGTGGTGTAGTAGTTTCATCAACTGTTGTGATATTTTCTGTCGTCGTAGTTTCATCTACTGTTGTAATCTCCTGCTTTTCTGTTACGTTTACAATACAATATGAAGGGATATAATAGCCTTCTTCCTCTATCGACTCCATCAACACAAGGTATTCGCCTTCTTTATCAAAAGAAACTGTGATTTCACCATTTGCGTCTGTTTTTCCATATTCTGTTCCGTTTACTGAAACAATCACGTTAGGGACCAGCTCTGTCACAGTATTAAATTGACTATCGTATCCTGAGCCACTAGCTGTAAGCTTCAATTGCTCACCAACATTAACATTCTTGCGGATTGAACCAAATGATGTATACTTATCACTCCATGAAGTTGTATCTTCATAAAAGAAGAAATCAACTATATCTTTATCCTCTAAGTCTGTGTCTAATGCATATGCACTTTGTCCATTGTGGTTATATCCTGCTGATGAGCCATCCATACCGAACATCGTTGTTATCCATCCTGCTTCTGAAACCTGCAAATATTCTCCAGCTTCAGTCTCAAAGTCTTCGCCAAACACCTCAATATGTGTTGCGATAAGCGCATCAAAAATAGTTGGTTGGTCGCCTGTGTCATTGAAACCGATTTGTTCAGCATATTTGTCAGACAAATCTGCCGCAACCTTTACTGTCTCAGGTTTCAATGCCCATCCACTTGCATAATAACTTACTACTATTTCTGCTGTCTTTGCATCATCTGCCTGTGCACTTGCAGTATAACTGATAGATGAAACTACCAATGCCAGTGCAACCACTATAGATAATGCTGTTTTTGTAATTTTATTCATATTGTCCTCCTTCTGCCTAAGATATGACCAGAATAGGGTTTTAGTTTCATTAAATCATCCCGTCAGATAACTTTAATAACTCCGCTCTCTGGATGGTTTATGGTATTAAAAAATGCCTTGTTAAAAAACAAGACATGCATACAAAATACGCCAAATAAATGTATATCTACATCTGTTTGACTTTTACCTTTTCGTCTTGCTTACGAATTTTCTGGCAAATCATGTTGACGTATCCTGGCTCAAGTTCATCCTACTAAAGCGCCTTCCAGGTATCCCCGTGGCATACTGCTTTTTCGTCCCTTATACAGTAGAGAAAGACTGCGCCGGATTCTCACCGGACTTCCCTTAAACTGGCGACATTTGTCCCAGACCATGATTCTATCTTTTGACAGTACAATTCTATACTATCATTTAAATTGTGTCAAATTATACTTCATCACAGAATCTGCGAGAAATTTTGGGGATTTATCGCTAATATACGATATTCCCCAAAAAGTCCCAATCGGCCAAACTAGCAGAAATATATTTTTCTCCTTTTTCATCTCTATATACTTCACGACTTTCATCAATACACTTCAAATTTTTTACATCGAAAACAATATATCCCCTACTATTAATATATGCCTTATTTATATCGTATTTTTTACCATCACTAATTCTAATAATTGTATCAAAATCTTTTTCCTTGTATCTTGTTCCATCTTCGCTATAAAAGGTATGATGCAAGAAATCTTCTCTGTTTCCTTTTTTGTCATAAGAATTTGTCATTACCCAGAAACTAAAACCAAGAAACACTAGATAAATGATAGAGAGTAAAACCATTTCCTTTTTTATCGATGTAACTTTTCTCAAAAAAATATGTAAAACAATAAATGCAATGATTAATATTCCATATGCCAGCAAAACAATTTTTCTATCCATAAATTATCCCCTCATTAAAATATAAATCCACATAAGATACAAAACACAGCCGGCAGGTAAATTACTAGCAGTGCATTTCGTATTTGTTCTTTACTTAGAGTGTACTTCTTGTATTCTTCTAATTTATTAAAGTATTTATTATGTATTCTTACACCTTCATATAACACAAATGTATAACATATAAATATAAAACTAAAAACTATACCCGGAAAATAAGTTGCCATAGTCGCGAAACAACCTGACGCAAAAAATGAATCGCTTAATGTTTGTGCATAAAAATTATCTTTATTTTTAAAACGGAAATAAAGTGCAATTATTATTTCAACAAAGCAAAATGTATAATTTATTCCTACATGTGTTTGATAATGATTATTAATCCAGGCTATTATCTCTACAAACCAATCCATTTCTTTCTCCCTTTTAATGTTTATGCTTCATAGCGTCATATATATCTTTTACGAGTGATGCTCTTGATATGGTATATCAAATATTTCAAGACTTTAACACTTGATTAAGTCCTTAGTTATAATTATTTTTCAATTACAATCTTTTCTAAAAGTTCATCGTCTTTTATTTCAACATTTTCATTTGGTATCCTTATTTCCTTTAAGCTATCACAAAAATCAAATGCTCCTTCACCTATAACTTTTAAATTATTTGGCAATTCAACTTTTTCTAAGTTAGTACAACCACTAAAGCAAAACATTGGTATTCCTTTTACTTTTTCAGGAATTTTTATTTCTTTCAATTTTTTACAATCATAAAAAGTATAATTTCCTAAATGCTTTAATGTGTTAGGCAAAACGATCTTTTCTAATTTTTTGCAACCGCCAAATGAGTCATTACCAATTTGTTCAAGACCCTCATTAATTATAAGGGTTCTAATGCCTCCTCCTGAAAATGAACTCTCTCCCAATTCTTCTACTTTTGGCGGAATTGTAATCTCTTGTAAACTTTGACATCCACCAAATGCGCTTTCCCCAATACTCTTTAAATTTTCTGGCAGATTAATATGTTCAACACCGCAGTCCATAAAAGAACACTCTCCAATTATTTCAAGGCTGTCAGGAAGAATTATTACTTTACATTTTGGGTTATTATAAAATGCATAATCCCCTATTTCGGTAATACCTTCTTTTATTTCGATTTTTTTGATTAACGAAGACAAACCATCCCATGGTGTAGGATTCTCTATTTGATCTTCATAATAACAATAATTATATATCTTACTTTTTCCTTTAAAAATAGATTTTTTACGTAAAATCAATGTGCCCTCTATATCCAATAACCATTCAACATTCCTACCACACATTCCTCTATATGCTATTTTTGAATTTTCTTCTTTCTTGTATATACAAAAAATTGAAATCACTATTATTGATATTAGCAATACGGCTAAACATATTTTATAGACTTTTTTCATATAGTTGTTTCTCCTTGTCTAAATCAGAACACTTAGATTCATCTTCACAATAATCACAAAACCAAGCGGCTGCCAGTCTGAAATTGTAACCGCTCGGCTTTGTTAATGATTTCCTACTCTATTTTAATTAGGTATCATTTAGTAACATTAATATTTTTAGGGAGACCATCACCTTTGATTATGACTTTATCATTTGGAAGTTTTAATTCCTTCAAGCTATTACAACGGTCAAATGCTCCGCTTCCTATAAACTCTAAATTCTTAGGCAATTCAACTTTTTCTAAGTTAAAACATCCGCTAAAGCAAAGCTCTGGTATTCCTTTTACTTTTTCAGGAATCTTTATTTCTTTTAATTTTTCACAACCTGAAAAAGTATCATTTCCTAAATTCTTTAATGTGCTTGGCAAAACAACCTTTTCTAAATCCGTACAACTGCAAAACGCCATACTACCAATTTTTTCAATTCCCTCACTAATATTAAGTGTCCTGATACCGGCTGCATTAAAGGAACAATATCCCCATTCTGTTACCTTTGGTGGAATTGTAATTTCTTGTAAATTACTGCACCCAGAGAAAGCCTTTTCCCCAATAACCTTTAATTTTTCTGGCAGGGTTATATGTTCAACACCACAGTCCATAAAAGAACCATCTCCAATTATTTCAAGACTGTCAGGAAGAATTATTTCGTTACATTTCTGGTTGTTATAAAATGAATAATTCCCTATTTCGGTAATACCTTCTTTTATTTCAATTTTCTTAATAGATGATAATAAATTATCCCATGGTGCAGGATTTTCCTCCCGATCGTCATAATGACAATAATCATACACTTTACATTTTCTACTAAAAATAGACGTTCTACGTATAATCAGCGTACCTTCTTTGTTCAGAAGCCATTCAACATTTTCGCCACATATTCCCCTATATGCTATTTTTGAATTTTCTTCTTTCTTATATATGTAAAAAATTGAAATAAATACTATTGCTATTAATAATATTGCTACACAAAACTTATATACTTTTTTCATACATAATTTCCCTTCGCATCTATCAAGACATTAACACTTGATTAAGTCCTTAGTTATAATTATTTTTTAATTACAATCTTTTCTAAAAGTTCATCGTCTTTTATTTCGACATTTTCATTTGGAATCTCTATTTCCTTTAAACTTTCACAATCATAAAAAGCTCCTGTGCCTATAACTTTTAAGTTCTTTGGCAATTCGACCTTCTCCAATTTAGTACATCCACTAAAAGTAGAAATTGGTACTCCCTTTACTTTTTCTGGAATTGTAATTTCTTTCAACTGTACACAATCAAAAAATGTATAGTTTCCTAAATGTTTTAACGTGCTAGGTAAAACAACCTTCTCTAAATTATTGCAGCCCCAAAATGAAGAATCACCTATTTTTTCAACTCCCTCACTAATCTTTAGATTCCTAATACCAGCTCCGTTAAAGGAACTATCTCCCCATTCTGTTACCTTTGGTGGAATTGTAATTTCTTGTAAATTCTGACATCCACTGAACGCGCTTTCCCTAATAACCTTTAAATTTTCCGGCATTTTTATATGTTCAACACCACAATCCATAAAGGCTCCATTTCCAATTTCTTCAACACTAT
Organism: uncultured Eubacterium sp.; assembly: GCA_964631845.1. GTDB lineage: Bacteria > Bacillota > Clostridia > Lachnospirales > Lachnospiraceae > Eubacterium_G. The sequence goes on along the minus strand of CAZWAG010000009.1, from coordinate 971 downwards.
CTGAAAGAATTATTTCTTTACATATCTCGTTTTTATAAAATGCATAATCCCCTATTTCGGTAATACCTTCCTTTATTTCAATTTTTTTAATAGAAAATAATAAATTATCCCAAGGCGCATTTTTTAAATCTCGTTCTTCATAATGACCATAATCATCTATTTTACTTCTTTTATTAAAAATAGATTTTTTACGTATAGTCAATGTGCCCTCATTATCCAATAACCATTCAACATTTCTACCGCACATTCCTCTGTATGCTATTTTTGAATTCTCTTTGTTCTTATATATGTAAGATATTGAAATTAATATTATGAATATTAGTAATATTACTATACATAGTTTATATATTTTTTTCATATAAAATTCTCCATTCCCATCATTATACTTTTTATTATATTTCTGTAGATTTATTTGACAATATTTTCCGATTTTAATTTGAAGAATTCCCTCCACACTTTAACTATATCATACTATTCTTAAAAAAAATAAGTTTTGCGACAGACAACGCTTTTTTGCGACAGACGACATGTTTTCGCAATTAGACTACAATAAAATATATACCCAAAAACGGATGCTTCCTGCAATACGCAGAAAACATCCGTTGACCTTTAAAATATATTAATTTATACAGAACAATTACATTATTCTTCTACTGTATCTTCTTTGACTTCGTAGTCTCCCCCTTTAAGGAAGAAGAAATCTGTAAGTCTATTCTTTTGATCAAGCAATCCATTATACTGTATCTTTGAATAATCCTGAATCAAATCTGAGTACTCTGACTCTTCATCAATATCATAAAACTCTCCGTTATCGCCCTGATAGAACAATCCTGTAAGCACCGGAATCTTCTTTTGAAGCTCTAACAGATATTTGTTATAGCCGGTCATATCAGCACCGATTAGGTTAAGCAAATATGATGAGAGATAATTTGCGCTCATATTCATATCCTGTTTTTCTTCAATATCATAAT
>CAZWAG010000008.1:0-43140 GCA_964631845.1 uncultured Eubacterium sp. | reverse complement strand
CAAAGGATGCAGGTAAGATTGCAGGTCTTGATGTAAAGAGAATTATCAACGAGCCAACAGCGGCAGCTCTCGCTTATGGTCTTGATAATGAAGGCGAACAGAAAATTATGGTATACGATTTAGGTGGTGGTACATTCGACGTATCAATCATTGAAATTGGTGACGGTGTAATCGAAGTACTTGCAACATCAGGTGACAACAGACTCGGTGGTGATGACTTCGACAAGAAGATTATGGACTACATGGTTGAAGACTTTAAGTCAAAGACAGGTGTTGATTTGACAAACGACAGCATGGCTATGGAGAGAGTTAAGGCTGAAGCTGAAGATGCAAAGAAGAAGCTTTCATCAGCTACTCAGGTTGAAATTAACCTTCCATACATCACAGTAAATGAACAGGGACCACAGCATATGAACCTGACTATCACAAAGGCTAAGTTCGATGAACTCACAAGAGACCTTGTTGAGAGAACAGCAATCCCTGTACAGAATGCTTTAAAGGATGCAGGACTTAACGCATCAGATCTTTCAAAGGTATTATTAGTAGGTGGTTCAACACGTATCCCTGCAGTACAGGATAAAGTAAAGCAGCTTACAGGTCATGAGCCATCAAAGAAGATGAACCCGGATGAATGTGTTGCACTTGGTGCTTCAATCCAGGGTGGTAAGTTAGCAGGTGATGCCGGTGCCGGCGATATCCTTCTTCTTGATGTTACACCATTGTCATTATCAATCGAGACAATGGGTGGCGTAGCTACAAGACTTATTGAGAGAAATACAACAATTCCTACAAAGAAGAGCCAGATATTCTCTACAGCAGCTGACAACCAGACAGCAGTTGATATCAACGTAGTACAGGGTGAAAGACAGTTTGCAAGAGATAACAAGAGTCTTGGACAGTTCAGACTTGACGGCATTCCACCAGCAAAGAGAGGTGTCCCACAGATTGAAGTTACATTTGATATCGATGCAAACGGTATAGTAAATGTATCAGCTAAAGATCTTGGAACTGGAAAAGAACAGCATATTACAATCACAGCTGGTTCAAATATGTCAGATGAAGATATCGATAAGGCTGTTAAGGAAGCTGCAGAATTTGAAGCGGCTGACAAGAAGCGCAAGGAAGCTATCGATGCAAAGAACGAAGCTGACGCTATCGTAAATCAGACAGAACAGGCTATGAGTGAAGCTGGCGACAATCTTTCAGATGCTGATAAGCAGGCTGTTCAGGCAGACATTGATGCATTGAAGGCTACAATCGCAGCTTGTCCTGAAGGTGCTGAAATCACAGAAGCTCAGGTTGAAGAACTCAAGGCAGGAAAAGAAAAATTAATGAATTCTGCACAGCAGTTGTTCGCAAAGATGTATGAACAGGCTCAGGCAGCAGCAGGTGCACAGGGTGCAGGTCCTGATATGGGAGCACAGGGTGCAGGCCCGGACGACGTTGTTGACGGAGACTTTACAGAAGTATAAAAAGTAACAAGAGTGAAAAGTAAATAGTGAATAGGAGAAAGTGAATAGTGAATTGTTTTGACTATTCACTATTTGCTGTTAAAGAATAAATTACTTCAATTTGGAGAAAAAGATGGCAGATAAAAGAGATTATTATGAGGTGTTAGGCGTTGACAAAAATGCCGATGACGCTGCAATAAAAAAAGCATATAGACAGTTGGCAAAGAAATATCATCCTGATGCAAATCCAAGCGAGGAGGCAGCTGCAAAATTCAAAGAAGCTTCAGAAGCGTACGCTGTGCTTAGTGACAGTGAAAAGCGCAGACAGTATGACCAGTTTGGCCATGCAGCCTTTGAAGGTGGAGCCGGAGGTGCCGGTGGATTTGATTTTGGCGACATGGATTTCAGCGATATTTTCGGTGGCTTTGGTGATATTTTTGGTGACATATTCGGTGGTGGAGGCAGACGTAGTTCAAGAAACAATAATGGTCCAATGAGAGGTGCAGATGTTCGAGTTGGAATGAGAATTACATTTGAAGAAGCTATTCGCGGATGTGAAAAGCAGGTCACAATTAACTTCAAGGAAACCTGCTCATCCTGTCATGGAACCGGGGCAAAGGCTGGTACTTCACCTGAAACATGTTCAAGATGTAATGGTCAGGGACAGTATGTCAGCAGACAGCAGACAATGTTTGGAATGATGCAGTCAGTGACACAGTGTCCGGACTGTGGTGGTACAGGAAAGGTAATCAAAGAAAAGTGCCCTGATTGTTATGGTGCAGGCTATATTAATAAGAGAAAACCGGTAACCGTAAATATTCCTGCGGGTATAGATGACAGAAACACAATTCGTGTAACAGGGGAAGGTGAACCGGGTAAGAATGGTGGACCAAGAGGCGATTTGCTTGTCGATATAAGAGTAAGTCCAAGCGCTGAATTTAGACGTGAAGGAATGGATGTTTATACAGATGTAAGTATTTCATTTGCACAGGCAGCATTAGGTGGAGATATCCGTGTAAAGACAGTAGATGGAGATGTAAAATTCCCTATAAAGGCCGGTACTCAACCCGGTACCCGTATCCGATTAAAGGGAAAGGGAATTTGCAACGTGCACAATCAGTCAGTTAGAGGAAATCAGTATACAACCTTGAATATTAAGGTCCCTACAAAGTTAAGCAGTGAACAGAAGGAACTGATTCGTCAGCTGGACAAAATATCAGGAGATACTCTTAATGAATTTAACAGTGCCGGAAGTGATGATGACCACAAAAAGAAGAAAAAGAAATTTTTCTAAATAAACAATAAGGGCGATAGTGAAATGTAATATTTGCTATCGCCGTTCTTTTTGTATGAAAATGGCGAATAATATGTTAAAATAATTACGCAAAAGAAAACTATTGGTTATAATACAAAACTGATGGTTCGTTCATAAAAATCAGGCCTAAATCTATACTATTAGTATGACAAAATAACTACGAGGTTGTCGCTAATGGAAACAAAGATGATAGGTAAAAGAATTCGTGAAAGAAGGAAAGCTAAATATTGGAGGCAGGAAGATTTGGCGTCAAAAACTGATTTGACACCAGAGTACATTGGAATGATTGAGCGAGGAGAAAAATATCCAAAGCTTGAAACCTTCATAAAGATTAGCAATGCACTGGAGGTTTGTTCTGATGAGTTACTCCAGGATGTGATTGATAAAAGCTACGTGTTAAGAATGAATAATTATGCGAAGAGAATTGAAAAATTAAAAATTGAAGACCAGAGGAAGATTTGCAATTTAATTGAATCAATATTAGATAATTACGAATAGATGAGAGGATAAAATATGCAGATAGCTATTTGCGATGATGATAAAAATTGTTGTGTACAACTTGAAAAATGGCTAGATGATTGGGGACAAAATCAAAAGGTTGACTTGGTTGTCGATATTTTCTTTGATATAAATAAGCTTGATGAACAAATTGAAGAAGGGTATCGTCCTGATATATTATTTTTAGACATAGAATTCCCACAGGACAATGGAATATCAATGGCAAAGCATATTCGCAAAAGATTAAATGATTTGGAGCTGAGCATTGTATTTATTTCAGGACATACAAAATACTGTATGGATTTATTTGGATGTCAGCCATTAAATTTTCACCACAAGCCACTAAAAAAGGAAGATATCATTGAAGATATCGATATGTATATGCTTAGAGCAGGACATCATAAAAAACAGTATAAATATTATGATGGCAAGGTTGTGAAGGGTATATCAATTGGTGAGATAATCTATATGGAGGCCAAAGATAAAGTTATTGAGATTGCCACTGTCGGTGGGAAAAAGATTAGAGTTAAGGACAAATTAACAGACATTGCCAGGATCTATTCCGAGTTTTCTCTATGTCAATGTCATAGATCTTTTATTATTAATTTGTTTTTTGTAGAAAAATACAAGAACGGAAAGATAACTATGTCAGATGGAACGATTATCCCTGTAGGAAGGAAATACAGTGATAATATAAAAGCAATGTGGAGTGATTACGAAGAAGGGAATTTCTAATGTTATATAATATAGTATTTATCTTAACCGGAATAGTTAATGTGTATACATTTTCTTTAGTGCTAGATACATTATTGAAGGAAAAATATGTACCAAAAGTTGTTTCCGTATTGGCATACATATGGCTTTATATCATGGTGACAGTTCCTTGTTTGGTTATTAATATTCCAGTGGTTAACCTGATATGTAGTTACTCTTCGTTGATTATTGTCACTTTTATTTATAAAGGCAATTGGAAAAACAGAATCATGGCAGGAACGTTTGTGTTTGTTCTGGCAGCCATTTCTGAAAGCGTTGTTGCCTTCGGCTTGGGATACGTAGGGGTAGATATTTTCGCGGCAAATGAGTACTACTCTATATTTGCAACTGTTGCAAGTACAATTGCCCAGTTTGCTATTTTAAATCTGATAAGAAATCTTGTAAAAGTAAAGTACGGGGATAGTGTCAGTGTCCAGTATTGGTTCTCAGCAATATTATTGCCAATATTGTCTTTATATTTAATGATGCTCTTCTATACACAGCCTCACATCGATTCTGTAAATCTAGTACTATGTACAATAGCATTTTTGCTCATAAATATTTCGACTTTTTATATGTATGATAAGCAAATGGAATATTATGAATATAAGCAGCAAAAAGAATTGTTACAGGTGCAGATGGACTATCAAACCAAACAGCTGGAGCTTATGAATGAAAGTGTAGAAAAAAACAGAGCGTTAAAACATGATATGGTAAAGCATATTACGCTTTTGGACCAATATATTGTAAATGATAAAGGTGAGGCAAGTGAATATATCAATGAAATAAAAGAAAAAATATTGCAACAACATAAATATGTAGACACCGACAACTTTGCAATTGACAGTCTTATCAATTACAAGATAAGCAAAGCAGCTGAAGAAGGAGTTACATTAAATGTTGAAATGAAAATTGTAGAAAAAATGAATGTGTCTGCATTTGATATAAACTCCCTAATCTCAAATCTAATTGATAATAGTATTGAAGCAGTCAGAAAAAATGATGGCGATAATAAGAGAATTGATATGAAAATGTCATATGCAAAAGGTAAATTAATAATAAATATAAGCAACAATTATAAAGAAATTATCGTTGACAAAAAAGGGCAATATTTAACGACAAAAGATGATTCCAAAAATCATGGATATGGACTAAAAAATATAAAAACTATCGTAGAAAAATATGAAGGCGTGATGAAAATAAATACAGAAAAAAATGTTTTTGAGGTGTTTATTTGCCTATTTTTATAAAAAAACATGTCGTCTGTCGCGAAAAAGCGTCGTCTGTCGCAAAAATGAAAAAAACAGCCCCAAAAGTGGTATACTCCGTATATCACTTTTTTGATTGGAGGTATTTTTATGAAAAAGTTTGTAACAAAGATGTCAACAGTAGTTGCAGCTATGGCTGTATTAGTAACATCAGGAGTAGTTAGTACATCCTGTATGATTTTCTTACATCAGCCAGAATTGCCAGAAGGCGCGGAAGAACTATATAAATAATGGTTCACCGGATTTCGGTAAAGATTTTCAATGTTCTGAAGAAGAACGGCGCAGTTAAAGAAAAGCAGGATGCTATTGTGCTGTTTGGAATAGAACAAGGGATAACATCTATACTCGAAATTATTATGCTATTAGCAACGGGGATAAGTATGCATATGCTATTATATAGTATATTTATCCTTGTTGCTTTTACTACTGTTCGAGTGTATGCCGGTGGTTATCATGCGAAGACTGTCGGTATGTGTGTTATCAAATCGTGGCTACTGTTTGTATCTGCGTTATTATTGGTAAAAATGTTTCCGCATATTATAGGGATGCAGGTGATATTTTTAGCTTTAATGTTATTATTTATTATTAAAGTAAGTCCAATTGAAACAAAAAACAAACCGTTAAAAGATTTTGAAATAGTAAGATATAGAAGAAAAGCAATAAAATATTATTTATTGTGGATGCTAGTGTATGTAATGGGGGAAATATTACACGTTATGTATATTACTCAAGGAATCTTGGCAGGAATGTATATGTTGTTTGTTGTGATGGTCGCAGGAATATTGTTTAAAGAATAGGGGTTACAATATTGTCTGTCTAAAAATGTCATCGGGCATAAAAGTGATAAAATGTATAGGGAATAATGTTATAGTTTGACTATAGCATTATTTTTTTGCCTTGAACAAATATTTATATGGAAATAAAGAGGTATAATACCCCATTTTTATGTCGTCTGTCGCGAAAACATGTCGTCTGTCGCAAAAGTGATTTTTTTTAGGAAGAATATGATATAGTCAAGCTATCATTATACAAAAAGGAGAAGAGAGCGGATGAAGTTTACAACAATGAAGAAAAAAATAATAGCATTGATACTTATTATTGCAATAGCAGGAACTAATGCAGGCATATCTACACTTGCTAATTCTATTGAGGTAAGAGCAAGTGAGACGAAAACTAAAGAAGTAAAGGATGTGGAAACAGACAATATCGAGGCGGCAGAAATTGTAAAAGAAATAAAAAGCGAAAGAACGGAAAATTCTAATACATATCTGCTCAGTGATGGAAGCAAAGAACTAGAAATAGCAAACTATGATATCAGATATAAAGAGAAAGGAAAATGGGTAGATTATGATACAAGTATTGTTGATATTGAAGGGGATGATACTTGTAATGTGGAATTAATCGAAAACGAAGAATCCTACCAATATAAAAATGCAGTAGGAAAATACGCACATTACTTTGGAAATGAAGTGAGTGAGGATGTTCCGGTTGTTCTTACAAATGATAATTATGAGATTAGTTTTGCTCCAATAAAATCCGATATTGAGAGTGAGGGGGATGATGACAGTAATAATTTTATACATTACAAAGAAATAGACAAAGAAAATGATTCGGAAATTGTATATGAAAATGAAGATACAAATGAAGAATACAGATATGTTTCGTTAACAAATGGAGTTAAGGAAAGCATTGTACTAGAAAAGAAACCAAACGACAATGTATACGTTTTTGACCTGAATTTAAAAGGTTTAAAGCCAACGCTAAATAATGACACAAAAGAGATATTATTGTTAGATAAGCAAAGTGACAAAACAGTTGCGGTTGTTCAAGCACCGAATCTGATAGATGCCAATAATATTGTAAATTATGATGATGTAAGTTATGACATATTAGGAAATGAAGACGGAAGTTACACATTATCTGTTGTAGTGGATTCTGATTATTTAGAGAATGCAAACTATCCGGTAACAATAGATCCTACATATGTGTGGGTTACAGCATCCATGTTGGATTACGGATTGACTGAAAGTGGAAGCAATTCAAATGTTATTATACCACTTAATCCTACGTTTACAATGAAGCATGATAGTAATAAAGATACAAGGGCTTATTTTAAATTTACAAATCTAAATGAACAAATAAGGGGAAAGTATATATATCATAGTTATTTTGGACTGAATGTGTCAAATACATCAGGAAATATAACTCTCGGAATTTCAGCCGTTAAAGACTGGTGGGGAAGAAATTATCTTGCATGGATAAACCAACCGGAGGTATCAGAACCATATTGTGAAGTATCAAATTTCCAAAAGGAACATCAGGCTTGCTTTATAATTACTGATTGGGCGAAAGAAATTGCATCCGGACAGATTCAAGATGAGTATGGTCTGGCTTTAACATGTACAAGTGGTGTTTCAGATGGAACAGTCTCTTTTTATTCACCATATTATGCAAACCAATATGGATATTTATATGTATATTATAAAGATGCAACAGAAACAGATACAGTATATGACAGTTCATTTCAAGTATCACATGAAATAGAAAATAACAAAGTTAAGCTATCTTGGGATGTATATAGAAATGATGTATTGGAATATGATGTTTTTTTGAGAAAAAATACAAACTCCGATTTTAACTATATAGGCAGGATTCTAGAAAGTGAATGTGATAGTAATGAAAAAGAGCGTGTATATGAAATTCCATTAAGTGAGATAGACACAAAAGCAGATATCAGAGTTATGGCAATAAAGAGTGATGACCGTAACTCATATTTTAGTGCAACAAATTATCTGAGTAATATTATATCCATTGGACAAAAACAGCAAGAAGGAAATTCTAATACAAATGCAGATAATAATTCTACAGTAGAGTATGAACAAATTGAACAGGATACTGATGGAGATGAATTGGAAGATGGCTATGAAATATGGGATTTAAAAACATATTGGAATACAGAAACAACAGACAGCACCGAAGAAAACAAACTGTATAATCTTGATACTGACAATGATGGCTTCACAGACAGCTATGAAGTATTCTCATTAGGAACAGACCCTACTGTGGCAAATGAAACAAATGCGGATAGTGATGGAGATGGCTGGACTGATTTGTTTGAACAAAGAACAACAAATTATCAGGGAGAAGCTAAGTATAAAACGGATCCATGGCTGCCGGACAGCGACTTTGATGGTACGATTGATAGTGGGGGAGATTCAAATCCAATTTTGACCAATGGTTCAACTGACACTTCGGCTGCAACTGCAACTAATGTACATATAGGAAATTATGACAGGCAGTATAGTGAAAATGATGGAGAGGTTACTATTTCTTATGTCACAAACATATATAGTGGTGACGTAAAGCAGATAGCATATGATTATGGGGATGTGTATCTAAATAAAACAATAAAATATTTTTATGATGAGAGAAGAAATAATACTGCCATTATAGAGCAATACGATTCCGAATACAGGGGAGTATTAGGGGCTGCGCAGACAATATGTATTACATATACGTATGATGATAATAATAATGTAATTAATATATGTGATGAAAAAACAAGATATATGATGGAATACAATCCCAATGGAGATTTGGAAACATTAAGGGTAGGAAGTGACAAAACAAATAGCTACAATATTGTTGAACAGTATACATGGGATTCACATAATCATGCTGATGCTGAATCTGAGCAGTCAACAGAGACAATATATGGAAACGGACAGAAAATGCGGGTTGTTACGGCAACTTATGAAAATGAAGAAAACAGTGGAGAAGAAGGAGATAATGAGAATTTGGAAAATGATTCTCAGTCCGGCAGTAGCACAGTTAAAGTAGAAGAAATATTTTATACAAAGGAAATCGTTACAACAAATGGACACAAAGTACAAGCTTTTCTTGCAACACCAGATTATAAACTGGAATATAATGCTGATGGGGATATGGTAAAGTTATCAGACTTTACTGAATCAACAACGGAGCCTGTTGAATATGAATTTGATAAGTCAGACAATAAAAATACAGTAACCAGAAATGACGGATTTAAAATAGAAACAGAGACATCAGAGGAAAAGAACGAAGACACAAATGTTACAACGACTACCACAAATAAAAAGTATTCATTTAAGCACATCAATGATGTTAATAGTAGTATAAGCAGTACTATAACGACCGATGATAGTGAATTAAAACGAGCGACAGTAAACTTGTTCAACGGAGATACATATGTGTCATTGTATCAGGAAGGACATGAAAATGAAGAAGAAGGTCCGACGTCTGATGTGTCAATGACTTCTATTCAGTCATCAATTTTTAATAGGGAAGTACTTAATACGACAGAAATTGATGAAGAAAATGGTAATAAATCATACAATATAAGTACTTATTTAGATGAAGATAAGAATATATCCTATGCATATGACAAGGCAGGAAACATAACATCAATAAGTTATGATGGTTCGGTTGCGTTTGAATATAGCTATGACCCACACGGAAGACTTGTTACAGAGAAGGATTATCTTGATGGAAAATACTATAAATACTCTTATAACAGAACTGCCAATATTCATAGTAAAAATATATGGCAATTAGATGAAAATGGTAATAAAATAGAAAGTACCTTAAGAACAGTTACCCTTTCGTATGATGAGGGAACAAATTGTAAGTGGCCGGACCAGCTGACATCATATGATGGACAAACAATTACATATGACAATTCAGGAAATCCTACAAGCTATTTAAATGGAATGTCGTTTTCGTGGAATAATGGAAGACAATTATCTAATATTTCCTTTAGCGATAATACATATGCATCTTATAAATACAATCAGGATGGACTTAGAACACACAAGGAAACATCGGAATATTCTGTTGATTACACTTGGGAAGACAATCAGCTTGTAAGAGAGCAGGTGACAGACAAGGCGATAAATAAGACCTATGATGTATGGTATTTATATGATGAGAGCGGGAAAGCAATAGGTTTTCAGTATTATTATAAATATTATGCTGGAAGTAGCAATGAAAGCTTAGGAAGGGCAACAATTTATTATGAAAAAGACCTGCAGGGAAATGTTATTGGTCTTGTGGGTATAGATGGTCAAGAGTTTGCAACGTATAGATATGATGCGTGGGGCAACGTAACAGCTTCCTCTTGCACACAGTCAGGTAATCTGGCATGTCAGCTTAATAATATTACATACAGAGGATATTACAGAGATAGAGAAACAGGATTCTATTATCTGCAAAGTAGATATTATGACCCTGAGACAGGCAGGTTTATTAATGCGGATGATGTTGATGCTCTTGGAATGGAAACAAGTTCTATTTTTAGGGATAATCTTTATGTATATTGTAATAGTAATCCGGTAAAAAATGTGGACATTAATGGAAGATTTGCTATTGTAGATGATATTGTATTTTGGGGAAGTTTGGCGATATTATTATGTGCCTTTGCATATATTTATGTGTGGAATGTTAGAGAGGGGAATTGGAGTGCATTAGGACTGAAAAATTGGATTTCGGATAGAACTTTAGTCAATATAAAAAACATTCCTAAATATGTGTTTGGAAAACTTATTAAGTTTGCTAAAGCCTCAAAAACATCTAAAAAAGAGAGATCTACTGATGCACCCGAATGGGCAAAAAGGGAACCTCCTAAAAAAGGAGAAACAGGAAAAGTTTATGCAAAAAGAATACTGGACAAAAAATATGGAAAGGGTAATTGGAAAAAAGGACCTACATCTGAATTTAATAGGATTATAAAATATGCAAAAAGAAATTTGAAATTAAAATAATAAAATGATAATTAGAGGTGCATAATGAACTTATATTTTTTGATATATAAAACAAAAAGAACAGAGTGTTATATTGGACTGTTTGATTCAAAAAAGAAGGTAAGAGATACCATAAAACGGTATAGAAAAATGAAAGGTTTTTGTGAAAATAAAAGAGCTTTTAAATGTGTCAAATCAAAATTCGCTGAAGATGTTAAATTGCAGGATGATATGACTATATATGCAATTGTGTCATATATATGGAATGCAGAAGAGGAGGAGGAAGACAAGGTACAATATCACTATACATTTGGTAAAAAGGAAGATTGTAAAAAATATTTATTGAAATACAAGAAAAAGATTGGAAGAAGAAAAAAGGTTATTGTTCAAGAAAATATATTAAATAAGGCATTCTGGGAAGGGGGATATTTTACTGCATATTATTAATATTCATATAGTACCTGCTATATTGGCAAATCGGAGAACTGTTAATAATAAATAAAAGTATAAGCAAAATGTCTCATTTTGTGTTAACAAAGGAAAAGATATGAGGTAATAGTATTATGAAAAGGAACAGTAAGATAATTATTTTTTTTAGCATTGTTATAGCTTTAACATTGTTTGTTTGTGCTACTGTGACATTGTTAAAAAATAAAAGGGGTGATTATGAAATTGCAATAGATCTAAATGAAGAAGGCTGGAATATGCAGTTATTGAAGATGTCACAACAAAAAGATATACATATGTATAGCAAAAAAGAGTTAGAAGAGCACTTAGAGGATATGTATTATCCAATAGAGGGTGGAGTAGAAATACTTCGCTCTTCAGCTCATGATGTAATGGATATGAAAGAGATACTGGATTTTTCCAGCGTAGAAAAAACAACAGAAGGATTTATTATAAAATATGTGACTAAGACAACGACGTATGTTGTGATTACTTCGCCCGAAGGTAGCATAGAATATATGAATTATCAAGGTAAAAAATTGCCAGATATTAAAAGCAAAGAAAAAATAAAAAAGGGAATGAATAGGGATGATTTTAAAAAAATTTTTCCAGAAGCTATTATTTCAACACATTTACCCAAAATGTCTGACAAAAATAGACCAAAAAGAGACAGACCAATTACAACAATAACATTTAACAATGGAGAGCAGATTGTGGTCGAGTTTAAAAAGAAATATAAAGGAATCAAACAATATTTTAAACAGGAGTACGTGGTGGATAATTTTTATGAAATCGGAGCATTTCACATAGAGTAGAATTATTTGGGGAATATCGTATATTAGCGATAAATCTCCAAAATTTCTCTCAGATTCTGTTATGAAGTATAAAAGGATGTAATGAGAAAGAATATGAAAATACGATTTTTAGAACCAGGGAACAGACCATACAAAAAAACAATGCTTAATTATTTTGTTTATGACAGATACATAAGAACACCATCGGTCGGATTAAATACACTTGCCGTAAAATATTATAGGAGGTACATATGAATACTAAAAGAGCAATGGTTTTATTGGTAATTGTGACAACGTTTTGGTTTGGGAGTATGTTTGGGATTACTTTCATGTTGTATGGAATTGCTTTAATGATGTTTGGTCTTATACATAAAGAATTAGTGGTAGGATCACTTGTATGTTCGATAGTCTGCATAAGTATTTCGGTGTATTTGAGACGTATAGTTAAGAAAGAGATGAAAGAAGGACAATATCAAAAGATTGTCATCCAAGAAGGTGAATACTTTTTGGATAAATTTGAAAAAGTAAAAGAAGAGGATGGATATAGTCTGTATAAGCACAAAAAAAATATTTGTTTTCTTTTTTGATGCAGATAAAACGAATGAAGAGCAAGTAAAAGTAGCCTTTAAATTGTTAAAAAAGAAAAAAATGTCTGTGGAAGAGGTTTTAGCAATGAGGATTATTATATTTTATCTTGATGAGTCAAACAAAGCAGATAAGCCAGCCTTTGAAAAAATGTGTAGAAAGCATCTTTATTATATGATGTCATCGATTGTCATCACAATATCTGACCATTATTGCTATATACCATTATTTACAGAGGAAGATTATGATTTGAGCGAGTCGCTTACATATTGGGAGATGGAAAAGGAGGCTAAAAAGATATTAGGAATAAAATAATATTTTTGGATTATTAGGTGAGAAGAAGTTAGGAGATGGTTGGGAATATGAAATTGCTAAAAGGTCTAATCGGTTCTGTCATAATGTTGTCAGTGATTAGTATGACAGGATGTTCTAGTTCCGTGAAGAAGTATGATAATGACCAAACGGAATCTATTACTGTGTTATTAAAAAAAGAATCAGTTAGTAAAACAGGAAGATATACGGAAAAGAGAACTATTGAAAATGAAATATTAGCAAATGTTTTTGAAGGTAAACATAAATTTTATGATGTAGAATTAAAGAAACATATGTACTTGGATGATTATTCATCAACTACACTTACTAAACTTGAGGGATTTGATGAGTACAATAATTATGTCGAAAAAAGCAGTGTGGTTAATAATGATGAACCATTAGAATTAACAAGATGGTGTGAAACCGATATGGATTCAGATGGTACGAAAGAACTTATTTTGGAATTTGTTTATGGAAACTTATTGTTATTGCATGAAGAAAATAATGATGTATATGGTTATTCGTTTACTTTTAGAGGTATGAATTCAATAAAGTATGATGGAAGTTTTTCTTGTTCAGGTAGTGCTAATAGTACTTATATCGGAAAATTGGAATTCAGTAAGGAAAAATGCATTTATAATGAACTGTGTGCGTTAGATGAAGTAGATAAAAATAATCCTTTATATCGTGTTAATAAGAAAAATACAACTAGAGAGGAAGCAAAGTCTTTTCTTGAGGAACAAAAGCAAAAGGAAGATGCTGAGTGGAATTGGAATGGTACGGATTAAATTATTTAAAGTGTAAAACTATTATATCATCTGTCGGAATGTATCGCCTATCGCAAAAGTGATTATTTTTAAGGAGATTGATTTTATGAAAAAAAATATAATATTATTTTGGACTATTGGATTATTTGTGATACTAATGTGTGGATGCAATATGACTCAAAAAGAAGAAAGTAACAAAGAGAACAAAGGGTTAATTGAATGGCGTAACGCATATACGATTTTTTTAGAGGATTTAAGTAAAAGTAATCCGAACCAAACATATGAATGTGTGATAAAAGATTTAGATAGTGATTGTATTCCTGAGTTGATTATAAAAGAACAGCTGAAATTAGTAGTGTATGGATTTGATAAAAAAGTTGAGAAAGTAGGCAATTATGATTTTTCCACGGGTACAACTAGATTTTTTGACTCAGAGAATAAAAACTATCCGGGTATTTTCTATTTTTATGTTAGTGCAGGCCTAAATCATTATGGCTATATTAATATTCAAGACAAGGAATTAAATGTACAGGAATTATGGAATGAAGATTATTCTGGTATTTCTAAGGAAATGGGAATAGACAGAGAAGTAATAGAAAAAATCTCGGATGATGATAAATTGATTGAGGAATCAAAAGATTTATACAATAACAATTTTGATTTGGAGTTCACAGACATAAGTAATATTAATTTAGACGAAACTAATGTGGATTAAGTTATATTATTGTATTATGTGAATTAGAGTGGACACAAAAAGGATATGTTTCAAGATTTGCAGGAACATATTGTAAATCTTTATCACCCGAGTCGTATACTAATACTATTATTGACATAATGGGATACTATAGGAGATAAGTATGAATACTAAAAGAGCAATGGTTTTATTCGTAATTGAGACAACGTTTTGGATTGCTAGTATGTTGGGGATGGCTTTAATTATGTTAGGTCTTATGTATAAAAAAGTAGAATTATTGGTCGGATCGCTTGTATTTGCGATAGTCTGCATAAGCATTTCGGTGTATTTGAGACGTATAGTTAAGAAAGAGATGAAAGAAGGACAATATCAAAAGATTGTCATCCAAGAAGGTGAATACTTTTTGGATAAATTTGAAAAAGTAAAAGAAGAGGATGGATATAGTCTGTATAAGCACAAAAAAAATATTTGTTTTCTTTTTTGATGCAGATAAAACGAATGAAGAGCAAGTAAAAGTAGCCTTTAAATTGTTAAAAAAGAAAAAAATGTCTGTGGAAGAGGTTTTAGCAATGAGGATTATTATATTTTATCTTGATGAGTCAAACAAAGCAGATAAGCCAGCCTTTGAAAAAATGTGTAGAAAGCATCTTTATTATATGATGTCATCGATTGTCATCACAATATCTGACCATTATTGCTATATACCATTATTTACAGAGGAAGATTATGATTTGAGCGAGTCGCTTACATATTGGGAGATGGAAAAGGAGGCTAAAAAGATATTAGGAATAAAATAATATTTTTGGATTCTTAGGTAAGATTAAAAAAGAATGAACCCAAATACACTCTTTTAAAATTTATATAATAAATCAAGAGTAAAAAGGGGATGTACCACTTAGTGATACATCTCTTTCTTTATGAAATATAGTAAATCATTTCCTTCGTTTGCCTATTATTTCACTATATGGTATTATATCTAGTTAGTGATTGAAAGGTGCACTGCACCTGTATGCAATACAATGGAGTTTTTATGAAGTGGAATAAATATAGAATTGAGACAACTACAGATGCTGAAGATTTCGTATGTGGGATTTTGATGGAGCTTGGAATCACCGGCATGGAAATAGAGGATAACGTCCAAATTTCTGAAGAAGAAAAGAAAGCAATGTATATTGATTATCTTGCTGAATTGCCTGAGGATGACGGGAAGGCATATGTCAGCTTTTACACATATGATGGAGATATTAAAGAAGCTGAGGAAAGCGGACTTTTCAACACGGGAATTGATATTGTGTCAGACAGACAGCAGATGAGTGATGAGGAGTTGCTTGAGAACATCAGAGAGAGGCTTCTTGGTGCATCTGAATTTATAAATATTGGAACAGGAATGATTACAAAGGCTGTGACCGAGGACAAGGACTGGGCAAATAAATGGAAGGAAAACTTCAAGTCATTTGAGGTTGCCGGCTTTAAAATCAAGCCTTACTGGGATGATGAAAAAGAAGATGAAAATGTCACATCTATAATGATTAACCCGGGCAATGCCTTTGGTACAGGCCAGCATGAAACTACGCAGCTGTGCATAAAGGAGCTTGCAAAGTATGTAAATGCCGGTGACAAGGTTTTAGACCTGGGCTGTGGCAGTGGTATTTTGTCGATGGTTGCAAAGAAGCTTGGAGCATCTAAACTGTCTATGACAGATATTGATGTGCTTGCGATTAATTCATCTCATGAAAATTTTGAAATAAATAAAATAGATGAGAGTGAAGTTGACATGACCTGTGGAAATGTATTGGAAGACGAAGAGCTTCAAACTAGATTCGAAAATGAAAAGTACGATATTGTAGTTGCAAATATTCTCGCAGATGTGATTATACCTACAGCCGGTATTGTTGACAGATTTTTGAAGAGAGATGGAATATTTATTTCATCAGGGATTTTATATACTAGAGAGCAGGAAGTTGTAAAAGCAATTGAGGCTAACAGTGACCTCAAACTGGTTGGTGTGTCTAATCAGGGGGACTGGAGAGCTGTAATTGCGAGAAAAATATAAGATTTGTAGTGGAGATGATTTGCTGAAAATCCACATACATAAGAAAAGTTTGAGGTATTTATGCATAGATTTTTTGTGTCAGAAAATCAAATATTAGAAGACAGCATTGTAATCACCGGCGATGATGTAAATCATATCAAAAATGTACTCCGTATGAAGATAGGTGAGACTATACTTATCAGTGACGGAAATGATAAAGAATATGTTTGCAGTATTGCTGGCATTGAGGATGACAGGGTTGCTGCTACTATTGAGGATATAAACGGAGCATCCAGAGAATTGCCGGTAAAGGTGACACTGTTTCAGGCCTTGCCGAAAGGTGATAAGATGGAGACCATCATACAAAAGATGGTCGAGCTGGGAGCATACGAAATCGTTCCGGTATCAACAAAGAGATGTATAGTAAAGCTTGATGCAAAAAAGGCGGCAAAAAAGACTGAGAGATGGAATGCAATATCAGAGAGTGCAGCAAAGCAGTCGAAGAGAGGCATTATGCCAAAGGTTTATGAACCGGTGACATTTGCACAGGCTCTTGAGATGGCACAGGGTATGGATATGATTTTGATTCCATACGAAAATGCAGAGGGGATTGCTTATACACGACAGGTCCTGTCTGAAATTAAATCGGGTATGAGTGTTGGTGTTTTTATTGGACCGGAGGGAGGCTTTGCGCAGGAAGAAGTGGATGAGGCAGTGAGCATTGGTGCAAAAGAAATTACCCTTGGAAACAGAATACTTAGAACAGAGACAGCAGGAATGACAGTAATGTCAGTTATTATGATAAATAGCGAGGAATAAAGATGAGAGCATATTTTGACAACTCAGCTACTACATGTGTGACGGATTCTGTGAAGGATTTGGTTGTTAAGGTAATGACAGAGGACTTTGGAAATCCATCATCTATGCATATGGTAGGAGTTAATGCGGAAAATTATATAAAAGAATCCCGGGAAAGAATTGCAAAGATTCTAAAGGTAGACCCAAAGGAAATATATTTTACATCAGGTGGGACAGAGTCCAACAATATGGCAACAGTTGGAACTGCCATGGCAAATAAGAGACTTGGAAATAGAATTATAACAAGCTCTATCGAGCATGCTTCCATAGGTGCACCGATGAAATATCTAGAAGATGCGGGATTTGAAATTGTTTGTCTTCCTGTAGATGAATACGGCGTTGTGAAGATGGATGCCCTAAAAGAAGCAATGAATGAGGACACAATACTTGTGTCGATTATGCATGTAAACAATGAGGTTGGCTCTATACAGCCGATAGAAGAAATTGGAAAGTATATAAAGACCATAAACCCAAAGGTTGTGTTTCATGTAGATGCAATTCAGTCCTTCGGAAAGCTTGATGTTAAGCCTAAAAAATGTAATATTGATTTGCTCTCTGTCAGTGGTCACAAGATTCACGGACCAAAGGGAAGCGGATTTATATATATCAAAAAGAACACAAAAATTAATCCTATAATATTAGGTGGAGGGCAGCAGATGGGCTTCAGATCCGGAACGGAAAATGTGCCGGGCATTGCAGGTATTGGACAGGCTTCAAAGGACTGTTATGACAATATATCAGAGAATGTTGCTCATATGACAGAATTAAAGGATTACCTGATTGACAAACTGGAAAATATAGAAAATGTAACTGTAAACAGCAGGCGTGGAGATTTGGGCGCACCGCACATTGTGAGTGCAAGCTTTGCAGGAGTGAGAAGCGAAGTTCTGTTACATGCATTGGAAGATAAGGAAATTTATGTTTCTTCAGGCAGTGCATGTTCGTCTAACCATCCTGCAATCAGTTCTACATTGCAGGCGATGGGAGTGGACAAGCCATTGCTTGACTCAACAGTCAGATTCAGCTTTTCAAAGTTTAACACAAAAGAAGAAATTGACTACGCGGTAGAACAGCTGCAAGAGCTTCTTCCGATGCTTCGCAAATATGTTAGAAGATAAAAACTATAATGTTTTTTTAGAATTGTGATATTCGTTTATAAGTCAAATGACATTTTTAATACATATTAATGATAATTATTTTGCCAAAACTGTGGGCATAATACAAAAAATGGAGGAATTATGTTTAAATCATTTTTGATAAAGTACGCCGAAATTGGTGTAAAGGGAAAGAACAGATATTTATTTGAAGATGCATTGGTTAGAAATGCACAGAGAGCCCTTGATAAAGTAGATGGAGACTTCAAGGTAACAAAGGAAACAGGAAGAATCTATGCAATTGCCAACGGAGATTATGATTTTGACGAGGCGGTTGATGCGCTAGGACACGTGTTTGGTATCGTTGGAATCTGTCCGATGGTTCAGGTTGAAGATAACGGATTTGAGGACCTTGCAGAACAGGTTGTAAAATATATTGACGAAAATTATGAGGATAAGAATTTTACATTTAAGGTGATGGCAAGACGCGCCAGAAAGAATTATCCGATGGATTCAATGGAAATCAATGCCGAGCTTGGTGGAAGGATTTTAGAAGCCTTCCCAGAGACAAAGGTTGATGTTCACAACCCCGAAGTAATTCTTAATGTTGAAATTAGAAATAGCATAAATATATATTCAAAGATACTGCCGGGTCCCGGTGGAATGCCGGTAGGTACTGCCGGAAAGGCTATGCTTTTGTTGTCAGGTGGTATTGACAGCCCTGTTGCCGGCTGGATGACAGCTAAGCGTGGCGTGGTAGTAGACGCAGTTTATTTCCATGCACCGCCATACACATCAGAGAGAGCAAAGCAGAAGGTAGTAGACCTTGCAAAGAAGGTTGCAAAATACTCCGGTCCAATGAAGCTTTATGTAGTAAACTTTACGGATATTCAGATGTATATATATGACAAGTGTCCTCACGATGAATTAACTATCATTATGAGAAGATACATGATGAGAATTGCAGAGCATTTTGCAAATGTTGAACATTCACATGCCCTTATCACAGGGGAATCAATCGGCCAGGTGGCAAGCCAGACAATGCAGAGTCTTGCAGCTACAAACGAAGTTTGTAATTTGCCTGTATTCAGACCTGTTATCGCATTTGACAAGCAGGAAATCGTAGATATTTCACTTAAAATAGATACTTACGAGACATCAATTCTGCCATACGAGGATTGCTGTACGACATTTGTTGCAAAGCATCCTGTTACAAAGCCAAATATCAATGTGATTAAAAACTCTGAAAAACATTTGGAAGAAAAGATTGACGAAATGTTTAAGGAAGCTATTGACAGCGTAGAGGTTATCGAGATAGAAGGATAGTATAATAGTATGAAAAAAACTGGGTTGCTTTAAAAAAAACAACCCAGTAATTATTAAATATTATGTAATGATTAAACCTGGTATTTCTTTAATACTTCAAGAACTTCAGCTTCTTCCTTATCACCATGGATGTTCAAATCGATTGGTTTTGAAAGATCTAAACTGAAGATACCCATAATAGATTTTGCGTCGATAACGTATCTTCCTGATACTAAATCGAAATCACTGTCGAACTTTGTAATATCATTTACAAATGATTTAACTTTATCAATTGATCCTAAACTAATTGTAACTGTTTTCATATTTTACTCTCCTTTAATAGTTTGTTGAATTAGTTACATAATATCACGGATTTTGTGAATGTACAAGGATTTAAAAGGCAGAAAAAGGGTTTTTACAACATTTTTACGAAGATAGAAAAATAGATTTTACTACAGTTTTACAAGGAGACTAACTATGAGAACAGCAGCACTTCAAAATTTGGGCTGTAAAGTAAATGCATACGAGACAGAAGCAATGGAACAGATGCTTTTAAAAGCGGGATATGAGATTGTACCGTTTAATGGACATGCAGATGTGTATATTGTAAATACCTGCTCGGTTACAAATATTGCTGACAGAAAATCCAGACAGATGCTTCATCGTGCAAAGAAGCACAATCCAAATAGCGTTGTTGTAGCAACAGGCTGCTATGCGCAGACTGCTACAGACAAATTGAGAGAAGATTTGTCTATAGATTTAATTATTGGCAATAATAAAAAGAAAGAGATAGTTGATATTCTTCAAAGATACTTTGATGGAGAAGAAAGGCAAGAATATGTTATAGATATTAACCATACAGATGAGTATGAGGATATGGAGCTTGCAACAGTTACAGAGCACACAAGAGCTCATATCAAGGTTCAGGATGGGTGTAACAATTTTTGCTCGTACTGTATTATTCCATATGCAAGAGGAAGAGTCAGAAGCCGTAGTATGGCAAGCATAGCCGCAGAAGCTACAGAGCTTGCAAAGCAGGGATACAAGGAAGTTGTCATTTCGGGTATAAACCTTTCATACTACAAGGATGGAGAGTATACTCTCATCGATGTTGTGGAGATGCTTCAGGGTGTAGAAGGGTTATATCGTATTAGGTTTGGATCTCTTGACCCTGAAATTATTACAGAAGATTTTGTGAAGAGATTATCAAAGCTTTCAAAGGTTTGCCCGCATTTTCACCTTTCTCTTCAGAGCGGATGTGACAACACGCTAAAGGCGATGAACAGACGTTATACATCCGGTGAATATTTTGATAAATGTTCTTTGATTAGAGAATATTTTGATGACCCGGCGTTTACGACAGATGTTATTGTTGGATTTCCGGGTGAGAGTGAGCAGGATTACATAGCAAGCAGAGAATTTGTGAAAAAGGTTGGATTTTCCGGTCTTCATGTATTTAAATATTCGAGAAGACATGGAACAGTTGCAGACAAAATGGACAACCAGATAAATGACCAAATTAAGAATGTTCGAAGCGAAGAACTGATTGCTGTTGGACAATCACTGGAAAAAGAGTATAAAGACAGACGATTGAACACAAGCTGTCAGGTTCTTTTTGAAGAAGAGATTGAAATAAACAACAAGGCATATTGGGTAGGTCATACACCGGACTATATAAAGGTGGCTGTTGAAAGTACAGAAAATCTTGAAGGAAGTCTACAAAATGTGAGGATTTTCGACTATCTGAGTCACGAAATAATGCTTGCTAGTTTATAGTTTTTATATTAAACTTATACTATATTGTCAGATATGGCGAAAGGAACGTGGTTAAGATGAGCGAATTAGGAAACACACAATTTTTCAAAGTTCCACAGGAGCAGAAGCTTGGAGCTTCAGATGTACTCGAACAGGTATATGAAGCATTGGCAGAAAAAGGATATAATCCTGTCAATCAGATTGTAGGATACATTATGTCAGGTGATCCTACTTACATCACAAGCTATAAGAATGCTCGTAGCCTTGTCATGAAGGTAGAACGTGATGAACTTATCGAAGAGACAGTAAAATATTATATTAACAACAAGTTAAGATAATTCAAAAAAAGATCTTTTTTAAGGTCTTTTTAGAATGCTTAAAATTATGGTGGATTTATGAGAATATTAGGCTTGGATTTTGGTTCAAAGACAGTGGGAGTTGCTGTTACAGATGCGCTGGGTATGACTGCTCAGGGAGTTGAGATTATAAGACGCGATTCACCTAACAAATTACGACGTACTTTGGCACGTATTGAACAACTGATAAAAGAATATGAAGTTGAACTGATTGTATTGGGATACCCGGTTATGCTTGATGGGACAGAGGGCGACAGGGTAGAGAAAACTAAAGAGTTTGCACAGAAGCTTTATAACAGATGCGGTGTGGAAATTGTTTACCAGGATGAAAGACTGACAACTGTTGAGGCCTACGAGATTATGGATGAAGTAGGAATCAAAAAAGAGGAAAGATATAAATATGTTGATCAGATAGCGGCTACTATTATTTTAGAGGACTATATGAACAGCAAAAGGGATGTATAAAAAGAGCGAAGGTTAATATTAGAGGCTGAAAATATGGAAGAAAAAATTATATTTATTGATGATGATGGACAGGAAGTTGAAATGTACATCATTGAAGAGACAAGAATTAACAATGTAAATTACATTCTCGTAACGGACGACAATGAGAGTGATGAAGCTGAGGCTTATATTTTAAAAGATGTATCAGATGACGGAGACGAAGAGGCTATTTACGAAATGGTGGAAGAGGATTCAGAGATAGACTATATTGGTCGCATTTTTGAAGAATTGCTTGAGGATATCGATATCACTAAAGAGTAATAGGACTTTGTTTTCGGGCGTTTGTATGTCAAAAAAACAATGTGCGGAAATATTAATAGGAGGAGTAGAACGTATAATGAATGATAATTCAAGAATAAAGATTATTCCACTTGGCGGATTAGAGCAAATTGGAATGAACATTACTGCCATTGAGTACAATGACAGTATTATTGTTGTGGATTGCGGTATGTCATTCCCTGATGATGAGATGTTGGGTATTGACTGCGTTATCCCCGACATTACTTTTTTGAGAGAAAATGTAGAAAAGATAAAGGGCTTTGTTATCACCCATGGTCATGAGGATCATATCGGAGCATTGCCTTATGTCTTAAAGGAAATAAATGTTCCTGTTTATGGAACAAAGCTTACGATGGGAATCATTGAGGGCAAGCTGGCAGAGCATGAATTGCTCGATGTTGTAAAGCGCAAGGTTGTTAAGTTTGGACAGAGTATTCATTTGGGTGATTTTAGAATAGAATTCATCAAGACAAATCACAGTATTGCAGATGCAGCAGCGCTTGCAATACACACACCTTTAGGTATTATAGTCCACACCGGTGATTTCAAGGTTGACTATACTCCAATCTTTGGAGATGCAATTAACCTTACAAGATTCAGTGAACTTGGCAAGAAAGGTGTATTGGCACTTATGTGTGACAGCACAAATGTACTTCGCCCTGGATTTACACCATCAGAAAGCACAGTAGGAAGCACATTTGAACATATTTTCGCTGAAAATATGAAGAGCAGGATTATAATTGCCACATTTGCGTCAAACGTTGACAGGGTGCAGCAGATTATAAATACGGCTTGCAAATACAATAGAAAAGTTATCGTTGAAGGACGAAGCATGGTCAATATCATAAGTGTTGCAAGGGAGATGGAATATATAAAGATTCCGGAAAATACGTTGATTGATATTGAACAGATGGAAAATTACACAGATGACCAGCTTGTACTTATTACAACAGGTAGTCAGGGTGAATCAATGGCAGCTCTTTCACGTATGGCAGCATCTATTCACAGAAAGGTTAAGATTAAGCCTGGCGATACTATTGTGTTTAGTTCAACTCCTATACCGGGAAATGAAAAGGCTGTAACAAAGGTTATCAATGAGCTTTATATGAAGGATGCAAATGTTATTATTCAGGATACTCATGTGTCCGGACATGCGTGTCAGGAAGAAATAAAGCTTATTTATTCACTGATTAAACCAAAATACGCAATACCTGTTCACGGTGAATACAGACATTTGAGAGAGCATGGCAAGCTTGCACAGAAGATGGGCGTCGAGAAGGACAATGTATTCCTTATGGAATCAGGAGATGTTTTGAGCATTGGTGAAGACGACGCAAAGATTGTTGGAAAGGTGCCGGCAGGCTCAGTTCTTGTTGATGGTCTTGGTGTAGGTGATGTTGGAAATATCGTTCTTAGAGACAGACAGAATCTTGCAGAAAACGGAATTATTATTGTAGTGGTGACACTTCAAAAATATACAGATGAGATTTTAGCTGGTCCTGACATTGTAACAAGAGGTTTTGTATATGTAAGAGAATCAGAAAATCTTATTGTTGATGCAAAGGAAGTAGTTACAATTGCACTTGAAAACTGTCTTGCAAAAGGTCATGCTGACTGGGGCAAGATTAAAATGGTTGTAAAGGATAGCTTGGGTGACCACATTTGGAGAAAGATGAGAAGAAGCCCAATGATTATCCCAATTATCATGGAAGTAGATTAATTGATAATAGGAGTTAAGTATGAGCAATTCTAAAACTTCTCAAGGTTTTGCAAAGGTTTCGGTAGGGCTGATGAAATATGTAATTGCTGTTGTGGTTGTATTAATTTTTGTTACCGCATCGTTCAATTTTGGCTCGCAGATTTTTAGTAATGAAGGTGTAGAAGTTGCACCGGGTACTGATTTAAGCTTTACTGTTGAGGAAGGGACCAGTATAAAGGAGTTTGGCAAGACCTTAAAGGACTATAACGTTATTAAAGACGCAAGAGTATTTAGAATACAGGCTGCAGTGTATGGAGTAAAATACATTGAGCCCGGAACATATACATTTAACACTTCTCAAGGCGGCGAGGAAATATTAAAAACAATCAGTGCCGGACCGGGTGGAGAAGAGGAAACAACACAGGAATAACTAGGTGAATCATATGATAGTAGATGACAGAATCGTCACTTACATTCATTCACTCGAACATCCCAATAGTGAAATATTGGAAACAATTGAAAAGCAGGCGCATTTGGACAGAGTACCTATAATCAGAAAAGAAATGGAAAGTTTTTTGAGAGTGATGCTATCCATAAAAAAGCCTAAAAGACTATTAGAGCTGGGTACTGCAGTAGGGTACTCAGCCATTTTAATGAGTGAATGTTTGCAGGAAGACGCAAAAATTGTGACAATAGAAAATTATGACAAGCGCATTCCTATTGCAAAGGAAAACATAAAAAAAGCGGGTAAGGAAAATGTGATTGAACTGCTTGAGGGCGATGCGATGGAAATTATGCCGGCTCTGGATGAAAAGCAATTTGACTTTGTTTTTATGGATGCGGCGAAGGCTCAGTACATCAACTTTTTGCCAGAGGTAATCAGGCTAATGAAAGACGGGGCCGTTCTTGTGACAGATAACGTGTTGCAGGAGGGCGACCTGATTGAGTCAAAATATGTTGTGAGAAGACGCGACCGCACAATTCACAAGCGCATGCGCCAGTACTTGGAAATGATAAAAAATGATCCACGCCTTGAGACAACTATTGTGCCAATAGGTGACGGAATTACAATGAGTGTATTGAAATCAGATTGGAGAACAAAATGAGAAAACCTGAATTGTTAGTGCCGGCAAGCAGCCTTGAGGTTTTAAAGACTGCTGTCAGATACGGCGCAGATGCAGTTTATATTGGAGGAGAAGTATTTGGCCTTCGAGCTAAGGCAAAAAACTTTTCTATGGAAGAAATAAAAGAAGGCGTAGAATATGCCCATGAACACGGAGTCAGAGTTTTTGTTACAGTTAATATTTTGGCTCATAATGACGATATTGAACCTGTGAAGGTATATTTGAGCGAGTTGAATGAAATAAAGCCGGATGCGCTTATTATTGCGGACCCTGCAATTTTCATGATTGCAAAAGAAATAATGAATGATGTAGAGCTTCATATAAGCACTCAGGCAAACAATACGAATTATGGAACCTATAATTTCTGGTACAACCTTGGTGCAAAGAGAGTTGTTTCGGCAAGAGAACTCTCGCTGAGAGAAATCAAAGAAATCCGAAATAATATTCCTGAAGATATGGAAATTGAAAGCTTTGTACATGGAGCGATGTGTATTTCGTATTCCGGACGCTGTCTGCTCAGCAGCTTTATGGCTGGCCGTGATGCGAACAAAGGAGCATGCACACATCCATGCCGCTGGAAATACGCAATTATGGAGGAGACACGTCCTGGGGAATATATGCCGGTTGAGGAGAATGAGAGAGGAACCTATATTTTTAATTCAAAGGACCTATGCATGATTGACCACATTCCTGAATTGATTGATGCTGGTATTGATAGTTTTAAGATTGAGGGACGCATGAAGACAGCACTGTATGTTGCGACAGTTGCAAGAACATACAGAATGGCAATTGACGATTATTTAAATGATCCTCAAACCTACTTTGACAATATTCCAAAGTATAAAACATTAATCTCCCAGTGTACGTTTAGAAAATACACAACAGGCTTCTTCTTTGGAAAGCCTGATGAAACATCACAGATATATGATAATAACACATACGAGAGAGATTATGTGTATCTTGGAATATTAGGTGAAGAAACAGAGAAAAATACCTATCGAATTGAGCAGAAAAATAAATTCTCAGTAGGTGATATCATTGAAATAATGAAGATTGACGGAAATGATATAGAGACAGAAGTTTTGGCTATTCATGATGAGGAAGGTAATTCCATGGAAAGCTGTCCTCATCCTAAGCAGATGATTACTGTGACGCTTGATAAAGCGGCAGAAATCGGTGACTTGATTAGAATTAAGAGCAAGGAAAGAGTAGTAAATAGTTAAAGAGTTAAGGTGAACAGTTTGGATAAAGCTGTTCGCTTTTTTCTTTTATCTCTCACCTTTTGCCCCTTTGTAGCATAAACTAGAATAAGCAAGTGGAGAGGTGGATGTGTGAAGACTTTTCCCGAACCGCTTACGCCAGAAGAAGAAAAGTATTATATCAAAAGGTTGAAGGCAAATGACAATAATGCGAAAGACATATTGATTGAGAGAAACCTTCGACTGGTGGCTCACATAGCAAAAAAGTATTACGGAGATAACCGAGATGTTGATGACTTGATTTCAATAGGAATTATCGGCCTTATCAAGGCGGTAAACACATACAATCCCGACAAGGGGAACAGGCTGGTAACATATGCGGCGAAATGTATTGAAAATGAATTGTTGATGATGCTTCGAGGCGAAAAAAAGCGAAGCAAAGATGTATCTCTAAATGAACCTATAGGTGTGGACAAAGAAGGAAACAGCATTAGTCTTATGGATGTTATGGACAATGAAGAGATAGATATACTTGATCAAATGGAAAATGCTGAAGATATTGTCAGAGTGAGGCGATATGTTGACAAAGTGCTAACCCCTAGAGAAAAAGAGATAATAAGGTGGAGGTACGGCCTTGATGGCAACAAGCCGATTACACAGAAAAAGGTTGGAGAAAGACTGAACATATCTAGAAGCTATGTGAGCAGAATTGAGAAAAAGGCATTGGAGAAAATAAGAAAAGAATTTGACAACACAAACAAAATGTGAAGTATAGAATACAATTTATTCCTTTTAAAACTGTAAATGTTAATATAATTCTAATATCAATGGTTGGAATGAAACAAATTTAAAGGGCATCTTTGGATGCCTTTTTCTGTGTACTAAATTGGGGGTCATAGTTTGATGAAGAACTATGGATAAAAAGTTAAAACTCTGTCTGTAAGTTGAAATAGAGAAATAAGATAGAAAAGGACTATAGTACGCGATTGCGGTAATTGTTTTTGTGTGCTAAAATTTAAGTGTATGTTAATAATAAAAGCGTGTGATGTGTTGAATGTATGTCAACAATATTTTCGGGTTAAATACAACACTCATAAATAATAAATGGAAGGAGGAAAAAATGACAGCAAAAATTGATAATATTTTACAAATATTTGCAAAAAAAATGTCAGAACTATATGGTGATGATTTAGTAAAAATAGTGTTATATGGTTCGTATGCTAGAGGGGATAATAGAGAAAATTCAGACATAGATATAATGGTTCTTGTAAGAGCATCAGACGATGCAATTAAAGAAAAGATGAATGAAATTTATGATTTTGCCTTTGATATTGAGATGGATACTGGCATTGATATTTCTCCTGTGGTGAAGAATGAGGAGCAATATAATTATTGGTTGGATACACTTCCTTATTATAAAAATATTCAAAATGAGGGGATACAATTATATGCTGGATGATAAGCGAAAAGATTTAAGTGAATACAGAATGAATGATGCATTATCAACATTGAAGACTTCAAAATTATTATATGAAAATAGTAGTTATAAAGATTCCATTAATCGTTGTTATTATGCGGTCTTTTATGCTATTAAAGCAATTTTAGCATTGGAATGTGTGGACTTTAAAAGGCACAACTGATTATTGAAGCAATAAAAAAATATTTAGATAAAAAAACAGATATGGCAGAGTAAAAGGGTTTGGCGAGTTAGCCAAACCTTTTTTGCGCTATATAGTGCTGTTTTGCTGACAAATTATTTCATATTATTTCCTAGTGCACATTTTAAATATTATATGAATAACTGTTTGTATAATATTTATTCCTTTAGCAGAATTATATTATAACTATATAAACACACATTATTAACTTATTGTAACAAATAATATAAGTGTTATATGGTACATTTTGACAAACTAACGATTAAGGTTAATCTCTTGCTTTTGTGGTGGATTATAAGTAATAATATCTGCTATGTCACAGTCTAAAGCATAACAAAGTCTTGATAAGACAGAAATATCGAGTCTTTGTACTTCGTTCCTGCAATATTTCTTTAATTGAGTTCTTTGCATTTCTGCTCGAAACGAAAGCTTGTTTATAGAAATATCACGCTCTTTCATCAATTCATCTAAATGTAATTCAATAGTTCCAAATTCGATATCTTCCATTGCTAAATCCTCCTAGGTTTAGAATATTTTATTTAAGGGCATATTGTAATGAGTAAAAATATATGGTAATATTATATGAGTAGATATATACTCATATGTAAGCGCACAAAAATAAAAAATTGTATTTTATGTGTAAAGAAAAATAGTGCGATACATTCATTAACAGAAAGGAGATTCTTATATGAAAAAAAGAGCAACAGCTTCAAATGTAATGCTTAGTATTGGTGTAATATTGATATGTTGTGGGGGGCTGGCAATTATAGGTGGCTTAAATGACAGCGATGTGATTATTGGATCGATGGCTTTTTTCATTCCGGGATTAATGCTATTAGGGTTAGGAATTAATAAGAGAAGACAAAATATACAGATAAAAACTGTTGAAAATCAAATTATAAATAATAAAGAAGAGTCTGAAATAGCTCCAACAGTAGGAGATAGTGATATTCAAAATATAGAAAGAAATAATAAAAGAAAAATTGTTGTTGGAATTGTTATATGTTTGTTTGTTACAACGATTATTATTTGCATATTTGAAGATGGTTCTAATGACAACGATAATGCAGATAATAATAAATATTATAATTGTATTGAAGTTGATAACACTTCAATATCTGGTGCGGTATTTGATTATAGTTTTTCTGATGTAAAAACATTAATTGGAAGAAATTTAAGTATAGGGGATTTAAATAGTTCTTCGGGAGGATGGAATCAGATATCATCCACATCTGAATATACAGAGTATAACATAGTTTCAACAGGAGATATTTGGGCAGTTAATGTTGGCGTAGACGCAAATGAAGATGTTTTCACTGTTGTGTGTAAGACGACGGGTATAGATAATGGGAACCCAAGTGATTCTGAAATAGAAGATTTTGCTAGTGTTTTCGCAGAAATAATTGGAGTGGATTTAGATAGTACGTATAGTGTTCTTAAAAACTTATGTGTGTCGGGCAATAAAAGTAGAAGTTATAGCCAAGGTATATGCTTTTCATATGAAAAAACAAGTGGAGGAAGTTGTTGCTTTGGTATAACTGCTATGTCTGAAGAATATTGGAACAGTATAAAGTAAATTATACTTAATTAGAGATGTACAATTGTAAATAAAAAAAACAAGTATATATTTTCATGGAGGAGTTAATTATGAAAGAAAGAATAAAACTGTTTGTAATAATTTTTGCGATATGTCTACTTTCAATAGCCTGTGGAAATGATTCGTCGCATAATAATATTTCAAGTGAAACAAATATTGAAGAGACAACAATATCTTTAGTTAGAGAAACAACAGAAGAACAGGAAACAGAAGAAATAACGAAATCGCTGGAAGAAAAAATTAGTGTTATTAAAAAAGAAAATAGTGATCTTGAAATCATAGAATATGCGTATAATATTCCTTTAGATGACTTTAATTCGAATTATTCTAATTGGGCTGTAGTAGTACAAAATAATAGTAAGAAAGTGGCATATAAAAATTATACAGTTAGAGTATTTGTCTATGGTACAGATGGGGAAATCATAGAAAAAAACGAAAAGCAGATGTATCTTATTCAACCCGGGGAAAAGCAGGCATTTGCTTCAGACGGTTATATAGGTGGAAAACAGATTGATAGAATAGAAATCTCGGTTGATAATGGAGCAAAAATTGATTCTCCAAGTGAAAACATTAATGTTTCTGATTTAGAAATATATGATGTTGAGGAACAAGATTACGGGAAACTTAAAATACACGGGAATATAAAAAACAATTCTGAAGTCAACGGATTAATACTTACTACAATTCTGTATAGAAGAGATGGAAAGATAATTTATGGAGATACATACCTTAATGAAGTAATGAATGCTGGTGAAGACTGGTGGTTTGATTTTTACGGAGATGAAGTTGAAATGTATTCCGAATACTTTGATAACTATGAATTTTATCCATGCTGCTATGGAATATATTAAGGTACAAAAAGGAGAACTTTCGTTATGAAAAAGTTAAATATGTTGGGTTTTAAAAGCATATTTTGGGGATTGTGTTTGGTTTTTACTATAGAAATTTTTAGTGGTTGCACTAAACAAAAGATAGAAAGTAACGCAATTGAAGATAAGGAAACAATAAATGAGCAAAAATTAGAAAAACAATATAAAATTGCTGAGGAACAACTGGTAGGTACATGGGATTATTATATAAAAGATCCTGAATATAAATATAAAATAGTATTTCAAGATAAAGACAACTATTTTAAAGAGTACTATTTAAATTCGAATGTTGTAAGGGAAGGGTATTATGAAATAAAGAGCGATACAGTACAGTTGAATTATATTCCGGATGGTGCAAGCTTAAGTGACAACTATACAGAGTATATTAGTTACAAAATAAATGGAGATAAAGTAATATTTGGTGGTAGACTAGAGCATTCTACACACTCAAATAATCAAGATGTTAACAGCTTAGAATACGAAGTCTCGAAGTATAGTCAGGATTGGAAAAATGTTGAGCATCCCTATGCTTCATTGCAGGTGGATGATAAAGTTTATTCTGTTGGAATGACTGTCAAAGAATTTTTTGAGACAGCCGAGTCAGCTAGATATGGGTATACATATTTATATGCATATATGGGTTCTATGTATGATTATAGAGAAAATTTTGGAGACCAGAAGCAAGGAGTAGAAATGGAAATGCTGGATGATATTTTTTCTGAAACAAATGTTTACGAAGATGATTTGGATAAACCGTTAAATATTGGAATTGCAGTATTTCGAGGGGGAGAATATTTATTTACGGTTTGTGCAATGGATTTTAGCAACAACGAGAAAATTCAGCTATACGATTTAACAGTATGCAGAATATATTGCACGCAGGATACGATGTATAGTGGCTATGCTTGGGAAAATAATGGTGATAATGCAAAATACATAAGAATCTACAGTGGTGTTTCGTTATCAGAATTAAGTAATATTAAAGTGGAAGAAATGAAAAAAATAAAAAAATATTTAGGAGATTTTTATTATGGTGATCCTGGAGAGAATATCGACAAAACATTAGAGGACTATGAATTTATAAAAAACAAAGAAGAAATTTCGGAATATGGAGAGATTTTCTACTTATATGAGACAAATATACCAATTTATAAAGAAGTTTTTGTGAGTTCAAGTCGTTTTTTTGGTGAAAGCAATCCTGCACATATGGGTATTGAAATATCATATGAACTTGGTGGATGCAACTATGATATAAGTTATTATTCATATGAGTATTGAAATACCATATGAATTGAGTGGTGGTAATTACGATATCAATTATTGAAACGATTGACAACACAAACAAAATGTGATATATCAAAAAAGGACAATAAAGACAATTTAGACAATATATTACAAACCGGAATCGCATATAAAGAGAGGATTGGATATGGTTTGTAAAGTAAACTGTGCTACGATTAACGGTATTAAAGTTATGCCTGTAGTTGTGGAGACAGATGTATGTAACGGCCTACCAGCATTTGATATGGTAGGTCTTTTAACGTCTGCGGTAAAGGAGTCCAGAGAACGAGTTAGGACGGCGTTAAAGAATTCAGGCTTTGTAATTCCACCAAAGAGAATAATGATAAATTTGTCGCCTGGTGACACAAGAAAAAACGGAACGCATTTTGACTTGGCAATTGCAGTTTCTATTTTACAGTCTCTCGGTCATTTGAACTGTAATTTGAAGGACAAGCTTTTTGTGGGAGAACTGAGTCTTGATGGATTAGTTATGTCCGTGAACGGTGTACTGCCCATAGTTATGGAAGCGATAGAAAGAGAGATTTCTGTCTGCTTTGTTCCTAGAGATAATGCCGGTGAGTGCAATTGCCTGTCAGGCATACAAGTAGTTCCGGTGGAAAGTCTCAATGAGCTTGTCATGATGCTACAGTCTGGAAAATTCCCTGATTTGACTTTCAAGGAAGTCCCTGATGAAGAGATGATTGAAGATGACTTTTGTTTTATTCGCGGACAGGCCCAGGCCAGAATCGGCGCAGAGATTGCTGCATCAGGAATGCACAATTTTCTCATGATAGGACCACCCGGAACAGGAAAATCAATTATTGCCAGGGCTATGCGCACAATAATGCCTGAAATGACTGAAAAAGAGCGTATAGAAGTGTCTAGAATTCACAGCATCGCCGGAAATCTTTCGGGGGGACCGGTTAGATGCAGACCTTTTAGAAGTCCTCATCATACTATAACAGTTGCATCTATGACGGGAGGAGGTATAAATCCAAAGCCTGGTGAGATTTCGCTGAGTCACGGTGGCATATTGTTTATGGATGAGTTTCCGGAATTTTCACGTGCAGTGATGGAAACGTTGAGGCAACCATTAGAGGAGCACATTATAAAAATATCAAGAGTAGGTGGTGAGTACGAGTTCCCGGCAAGATTTATGCTGCTTGCGGCAATGAACCCTTGCAGATGTGGCTACTATCCGGACAGAAACAGGTGTGATTGCACTGATAATGATGTTCAAAAATATATGGAAAAAGTAAGCGGACCGATAATGGACAGAATAGATTTGTGCATACATATGAATACAGTCTCTTACAAAGAGATTAACAATCATTTGCTTGAGGAGGATTCGGCTACAATACGTGAGCGCGTGCAGGAGGCGGCAGCGCGTCAAAAGGCAAGATACAAAAATGAGACACTTGATTTTAACAGTCAATTAAAAGGTACTCTTTTGCAGAAATACTGTTCTCTTGGCTCGGGTGAGAGTGAACTTATGGAACAAATTTATGAGAGATTTCAGTTGAGTGTGCGAAGCTATGAAAAAGTATTGAAGGTTGCAAGGACGATAGCAGATTTGAATGACCGCGAAAAAATCTGCTGTGAGGATATAGCTACAGCTATAAGCTTTAAGATTAAGGAGTAAAATTAGGGGAAAGGTATGAAAAATCAAATAAAAAAAGTATGCTTAGGAGAAGAAGGATATCCTGAAAAACTACATCCTTTCAAAGAAAAACCAAAAACACTTTATTATATTGGAAATCTGCCGGATTCTGACAAACATACAGTGGCGATGATAGGTGCGAGGGCGTGCTCTAATTATGGGAGAAAGCACGCGTTTAATATTGCAAGGGAACTGTCGGAAAATGGAGTTCAGATAATTAGTGGAATGGCAAGAGGGATTGACACATATAGTGCACTAGGAGCGTTAAAAGGTGGCACTCCTACCTTTGCGGTTTTAGGATGTGGAGTCGATGTGTGTTATCCTTCGGAAAATATTGAACTGTATCAGGATATTATTGACAGTGGTGGAGGAATAATATCAGAGTATGAGCCTGGTGAAAAAGCAATTGGCTGGCATTTCCCACAAAGAAACAGAATAATCAGTGCTTTTGCTGACAAGGTAGTAATAATAGAGGCGAAGGAAAAGAGTGGAAGCTTCATTACTGTCGAGTGGGCACTTGAACAGGGCAAGGATGTCATGGCATTGCCGGGAAGAGTGGGTGAGTCGCTGAGTGATGGCTGCAACAGACTGATAAAAAACGGTGCAGCGCTCGTAACCTGTGCATCAGATATAATAGAAGAAATTGGTGTAAAGGAGAAAAAAATAGAGCTCTGTATCAAGGAAGAACTCAAGTGCTTGTATGATGTAATAGAGATACAGCCAAGGAGTATTTATCAATTGATGGAAGATTCCGGACTTACCTATCAGGAGATAACTGAAAGAATTTTAAAATTACAGCTTTTGGGGTTGATTGAACAGACGTCAGAAAATTATTTTGCATTAAAAAATATTTAAATACGTAGTATTTAATAGAAAAAATAATATCTTTTCAAAAAAAAATAACTTGAAAAAGATTATTCACTGTTGTATATTGAGGAATGTTTGACTATCAAATATCATTTATTTAAAATTATTTTTGCTAAATTGTACATAATTAATTTTGATAGAAGGACAAAACAAAATGTGCATAGGAGACAAACATGGCAAAATATCTTGTTATTGTGGAATCACCTGCAAAGGTAAAGACAATTAAAAAGTTTTTGGGTTCAAATTATGATGTTGTTGCATCAAACGGTCACGTGAGAGACCTGCCAAAGAGTACAATGGGAATTGATTTGGAAAATGATTATGAACCAAAATACATTACAATAAGAGGAAAAGGTGACAAACTCGCAGAGTTAAAGCGTCATGCAAAGAGTGCAAAAAAAGTATTTCTTGCAACCGACCCGGACCGCGAGGGTGAAGCTATAGCATGGCATTTGAAAAATGCTATGAAGTTAGATGAAGATAAAGTAGTTCGTATTTCATTCAACGAAATTACAAAGAGTGCAGTTAAGGAATCATTAAAAAATCCTAGAGAAATAGATATGGGATTGGTTGATGCGCAGCAGGCTCGTAGAGTTCTCGACAGAATGGTGGGATACAGCATCAGTCCGCTTCTATGGACAAAGATTAAGAGAGGCCTTAGCGCAGGACGTGTTCAGTCAGTAGCATTGAGAATGCTATGTGACAGAGAAGAAGAGATAAATGCATTTATTCCAAAAGAATATTGGGATATGGATGCTATTGTAAAAAGTGCAAACAAAGAATTTACTGTTAGCTTCTATGGAGATGAAAACGGAAAGTTAGACATTTCCAAGAAGGAGCAGCTAGATCAGATTATAGCAGAGACAAAGGACAAAGAGTTTATTGTAGAAGATATTAAAAAAGGAAAGAGAACCCGCAAGGCTCCGTTGCCATTTACAACCAGTACAATGCAGCAGGAGGCTTCAAAGGCACTTAATTTTTCAACGCAGAAAACAATGCGTATTGCGCAGCAGTTATATGAAGGTGTTGAGATTAAAGGCAGAGGAAGTATTGGTCTCATCACATATTTGAGAACTGATTCTACACGTATCTCTGACACAGCAAAGGAACAGGTTAAAGAATATATTGAATCAAACTATGGCCAGCAGTATATGGCAAAGGCATCCTCTTCAAAGAAGGTCACAAAGAAGATTCAGGATGCTCACGAAGCAATCAGACCTACTGATGTAAATCTTACACCTGATGAGGTTAAGGCTCAGCTTCCGAGAGATTTGTTTAGATTGTATCAGCTTGTATGGAAGCGATTTGTTGCAAGCCAGATGGATTCAACAGTATACGAAACTACTAACGCAAAAGTTGCTGCAGGTAAATATTTATTTAATGCATCAACATCTAAGGTTGCGTTTGATGGTTTTATGAAGGTTTATACAGAGAGCGACAATGAAAAGGTCGTTACAAACAATACAGTTACAAAGCTTGAGGTCGGTCAGAAATTAGAACTCGTAAAATTCGAAGAAAACCAGCACTTCACACAGCCACCTGCACACTTTACAGAAGCAGCATTGGTAAAGGCTATGGAAGAGCAGGGAATTGGCAGACCAAGTACTTATGCTCCAACAATCACAACAATTATTGGACGTAGATATGTTACAAGAGAAAAGAAAAATCTCTATGTTACAGAATTGGGCGAGGCAGTAAACAATGTAATGAAAACTGCTTTCAGCGTAATTGTTGATACTCAGTTTACAGCAAATATGGAATCATTGCTTGATGCTGTGGAAGAAGGAAATATTGAGTGGAAGACAGTTATCAGAAATTTCTATCCTGACTTAGAGGTTCAGGTTAAGGAAGCTGATGAAAAGCTGGAAAAGATTCACATAGCTGATGAGGAATCAGATGAGATATGTGAGGAGTGTGGCCGTAGAATGGTTATCAAATACGGACCTCATGGAAAGTTCCTTGCCTGTCCCGGATTTCCGGAATGCAAAAACACAAAGCCTTATCTCGAAAAGGTGGGTGTTGCATGTCCTAAGTGTGGAAAAGATGTCGTTTACAGAATGACCAGAAAAGGCAGACGATACTATGGTTGTATTGACGGTCCTGAATGTGACTTTATGTCATGGCAGAAGCCATCAGCTGAAAAGTGTCCTGAATGTGGAGGATATATGGTTGAGCGTGGCAACAAGCTGACATGTGCAGACCCTGAATGTGGATTTGTAAAGGTTAACAAAAAATAACAAAACAAGTCAAAAAGCCGTTGCATAACGGCTTTTTTTGTGCTATGATATTTGAGTTGCACTAAACACATCAGTGGAGTTATGGGATGGTGCCTATGCTCGAGGTTCCCCACGACAGAGAAGCTGGTGGACGTTACGAAGTGAAAAAATAGGATGAACGGATGTAAATAGAGTCGCAACACTTTGGAAGATTATCTTCACTATTTACTGTGAACTGTTCACTTATAATTTTTACTTACAAAAAATTATTAAAAAACCAGGAGGTATTAAAATGAGCGTTATTTCAATGAAACAGTTATTAGAAGCAGGTGTTCATTTCGGACATCAGACAAGAAGATGGAACCCTAAAATGGCTCCATACATCTACACAGAAAGAAATGGTATCTACATCATCGATTTACAGAAGTCTGTAGGTAAGGTTGATGAAGCTTACAAGGCAATCTCAGATATCGCTGCTGAAGGTGGTTCAATTCTTTTCGTAGGTACAAAGAAGCAGGCTCAGGAAGCTGTTATGACAGAAGCTAAGAGATGTGGTATGTACTACGTAAACGAAAGATGGTTAGGTGGTATGCTCACTAACTTCAAGACAATTCAGTCAAGAATTAAGAGATTAAAAGACATCGAAAAGATGGCAGAAGATGGAACATTTGATGTTCTTCCTAAGAAGGAAGTTGTAAACCTTAAGAAGGAATGGGATAAGCTTGAAAAGAACCTTGGCGGTATCAAGGATATGAAGAAAATCCCAGATGCTATTTTTGTTGTAGATCCTAAGAAGGAAAAGATTTGTGTTCAGGAAGCTCACGCTTTAGGAATCACATTAATCGGTATTGCAGATACAAACTGTGATCCGGAAGAATTAGATTACGTTATCCCAGGTAATGATGATGCTATCAGAGCAGTTAAGCTTATCGTATCAAAGATGGCTGACGCTGTTATCGAAGCTAACCAGGGTGAAGAAGCAGTAGTTGAAGAAGTTGAAGCAGAAGTTGAAGAAACAACAGAAGCTTAATAAATTCATTTTTTAGAATTTAGGAGGAAATAATTATGACAATCACAGCAGCAATGGTAAAAGAATTAAGAGAATTAACAGGCGCTGGTGTTATGGCATGTAAGAATGCTTTAGTAGAAACAGACGGAAATCAGGAAGCAGCTATCGAAGTTTTAAGAAAAAAAGGTGAAGCTACAGCTGTTAAAAAGTCCGGTAGAATCGCAGCAGAAGGTATCGTTTATACATTAGTAGAAGACGGCAAGGCTGCTATCGTAGAAGTTAACTCAGAAACAGACTTCGTTGCAAAGAACGAAAAATTCCAGACATTCGTAGGAAACGTTGCAAAGCAGATTATCGCTTCAGATGCTGCAGATGTTGACGCTTTACTTGCTGAAAGCTGGATTCTTGATTCATCAAAGACAGTTAAGGATGAATTAGTATCACAGATCGCTGTTATCGGTGAAAATATGAACATCAGAAGATTTGCTAAGATTGAATCAGATGGTGTAATCACATCATATAGCCACGCTGGCGGTAAGATTGGTGTTTTAGTAGACGCTAACGCAGAAGCAAGCGATGCTGTTAACGAAGCAATCAAGAACGTTGCTATGCAGATCGCTGCTATGAACCCACAGTATGTTGGAAGAAATGATATCTCAGCTGATGAACTTGCAAAGATGAGAGAAATCACAGTTGACAGCGCATTAAATGATCCTGCAACTCTTCCAAAGCCTGTTTTACAGAAATTAATCGATGAAGCTATCGCTGACAAGGCATGGAGTGATGAAGATATCGCTATCTATGAAGAAAAGAAGAGCAATATGAATTACTTATTCAACTTCCTTTCAAAAGAAGCTCCAGCTGCATTATCAGAAATCGCTATGAAGGAAAAAGAAGAAATCTGTGCTAACAAGATTTTCAACGGTTTGGTTGAAGGTCGTGTTTCAAAGCAGTTAAAGGAAGTATGTCTTTTAGAACAGCCATATGTTAAGGCTGAAGACGGAAAGCAGACAGTAAAGGCTTACTTAGAGCAGGTATCTAAGGAAGTTGGTTCAACTGTTGCACTTAACAGCTTTGTAAGATTTGAGACTGGTGAAGGTCTTGAAAAGAAGGAAGAAGATTTCGCTGCAGAAGTTGCAAAGCAGATGCAGTAAATAATCAGATTATAAAGTACTATAAAAAGCGTTGAAAACAATTGTTTTCAGCGCTTTTTTTGACACATTCTTTGCCAAAAGCGGGAATAAAAATATTTTTATAAATACTTGTGGATTCCATGGAAGAACTAAATTTGGGGGTGAATATTTGCTATTGTTGTACACAATATGGTCATTAAAAAGTCGAAATCCAATAAGGAAACGATACCTAAATGATTATTTTTTAAAAAGTCTTATGCTTGAAAAATAGAATTGAAATATTTTTTTGATTTTAATTGTTTGCTTAAACAAATAAATACAAGTTTTTTAACAGAAAGAATAAAACTGTTGAACGTAATTACCAAAAAATATCGAATATACTGTGCATAATAAACAAAAAAAGCTTGAAAACGTTACAAAAATTTAGCCTAATTGCGAAAAATATTTTTATTAAATAATCTATAAAAGTGGTTTTTTAATAAACAAAAATGGATATGATAATTTGGCTTGAAGAGAAAGAGCTAATAAAAAGATTAAACATGTGTATTAGGAGGGTTATTATGCACAACTTAAAATCAATTGGGAAAAAAGTGTTGTCTTTTTCACTTGCTATGTGCTTAAGCGTTGGTATGTGTACTGGTTCAGTTATATTTCCGGCAACATCTAACACAGTAGAAGTGCAGGCTGCTGAAGAAGGATTTACACAGTATGATTTCCTAAAATGTGATGGAACTTACGTAAAAAATAATTACGGAAAAGGAAACAATGTTTATTTGAGAGGAACAAATATTGGAAATTTATTTGTTCAGGAGAGCTGGATGAGCTCCACTGACGCAAAGGATCAGAAGACCATATTGACACAATTGACAAATCGATTTGGTCAGGACAAGGCGTTAGAGCTGCTTGATTATTATGAAAGTAACTATTTTACAGAGGCGGATATTGATAATTGTAAGAATTTGGGGATGTCAGTAATAAGAGTTCCTTTTACTTACATGAATTTATACAAACAGTCGGGAAGTGACTGGGTTCTTAGAAGTGATGCATTCACCAGACTTGATTGGATTGTTAATGAATGTAGCAAGAGAGGTATCTATGTAATATTAGATTTGCATGGTGCTTTTGGATCACAGAATGGTCAGGATCATTCCGGTGAAGTGATTGACAGTGCTTCAAATGTTACATTTTTTAGCAATGAAACATTGATGACACAAACACTTGATATGTGGAAAGTAATTGCACAGCACTACGTTGGAAATCCGGCTGTTGCAGGGTATGATACATTAAATGAGCCGGGTGAAAAAGCGGGAACAACAAGTGAGAGACATTGGAATTTTTACAATAGAATGTACAATACAATTCGTTCGGTTGACCCGGATCATATCATTATTATGGAATCCTGCTGGGGAACAGGGAACCTTCCAAAGCCATCCCAGTATGGTTGGACTAATGTAATGTATGAATATCACCATTATCCATGGGATTACGTTTCAGATACAGAGGCAAACCTTACCGGACAAAAAAATGCAATTGATAATTTAGTAAACAGTGTAAACAATGCAAATTATGGTGTGCCTACATATATCGGTGAATTTAACTGCTTTGATGGTGATGCAAAATGGCAGTATGTTCTTGAAAAAATGAACAATGCAGGATGGCATTATACAAACTGGGCATACAAGTCAAGAGGAATGGGAAGCTGGGGTATTTATCACGAAACAGCTTCGCAGTCAAAGGTAAATCCATCATCTTCATCTGAAGATGAAATTCGCACAAGATGGGGAAGCTCAAATATTGGAACAAATACAAATGACAAGGGCGTTACATACAACAATATGAGAACAAAATTCCCTGGCACAGTAGTATTTGCTGACAAGGCTTTGACGGATGATGACTATTTTGCAATTAAAGCAAATATTAATGGCAAATATGTATGTGCAGACAAGTATGGTGAATCAAAGCTTGCTGCAGATAGAGATTCTTATGGTGAGTGGGAACACTTCAAGGTTGTTTACAATTCGGATGGAACAGTTTCATTCCAGTCAAGAGCAAACAACAAATACTTATGTACTGTATTTGATGATGAAGACACAGAAAATCCTATTGTGGCAAGAAGCAATAAGATTAGTACATGGGAAAAGTTTTATCTTGAAAAGAATAGTGATGGCTCATATTCTTTGAGGACGTTTGTTGACAATTTATATGTTCAGGCAGATATAAATGATACTACGTCAGGTATTCTTCACGCTAGCAGTGCAACGATCGGAACGTGGGAAAGATTTTCCTTTGATGCATCAAACCCATCTGCTATTCCACAAATACAAGGAGAGACACAGACAACAACACAGCAAACAACAAGTAGTAGTGATGTTGATGTGCCAATTATATCTTCATCAACCAGATATAATAACGATTACAAAGTGGTAGCTTATTATCCAAATTGGTATGGAGATTTCACGTCAAAGGTACAGTGGGATAAGCTTACACATTCTTACTATGCATTTGGTCTTCCGGATGGAAATGGCACAGGTGTAATGGAATCGCTTAGCGGACAGGCATCAAATATAAAAGCAATGGTAAATGCATGTAATAGTCACAATGTTGTGCCAGTACTATCAGTAGGTGGATGGTCATACTCAGACGGAAGTATGTGCTCGGAAGTTTTTGCAAAGAATACAAATACAACGGCAAAATGTCAATCTTTAGCAAACAGCATTGTATCTCAGGCAAAGCAGTATGGATTTAAGGGCGTTGATATTGACTGGGAATATCCAAACAGCTCAACGCAGGCTCAATATACTACTTTTATGAAAAATTTGAGAAGCTTATGTGATGAAAACGGTATGATTCTTACTGTCGCAGTTGCAGCAACAAGTGGAGCCGGTTTTACAAGCGAAGTTCTTAATCTATTAGATTTTGTAAATATTATGGCGTACGATGGAGATTCAGGTTCAGGTCATTCTCCATATAGCCTGGCAACAAATTCGTTTAATTATTGGAAGAACACAATGGGAGTTCCGGCTAAGAAATTGGTAATCGGTGTTCCGTTTTACGAAAGGCCAAACTGGGCTTCCTATGCAGATGTTGTTGCAAATGATTCAGCGAACGCACAGAAGGATTCAGCGGTTATCAACGGAACAACGGTTTATTACAACGGTATTCCTACAATGAAGCAGAAAGCTGAATTTGCAGCGAACAATGCCGGTGGAATCATGATTTGGGAAATAAGTCAGGATTCTACAAATAGTAGCTTGAGCTTATTGAATGCAATATATGACAGAACAACAGCTATCGTTGGATTGGCGGAAAATAAGCAGGCAACAGTGACAGATATTCCGGGAACAATCAAGATTGATTCCTACGGAGCAAAGAGTGACGGAATTACAATTAACACTGAAAATGGAGTTACATATGCAGGAAATCTTAATGACCAGTCATATCTTGATTATTATGTCAAGACAACTTCAAGTGGTACATACACACTTGACTTGAAGTTGGCTGCCGGAGATGCTCAGTGGAATGCAGATAATGTTATTGTAAAAATAAATGACGAAACGGTTGCAACAGTTCCTATTTCGGCAAGTAGTTCTTGGACAACATTTGTTGACCACACTGTAGATATAAAATTAAATAATGCTGCTACATACAAACTAACTATTGTAGCAGATGGTGGAGCCTGCAATGTTACAGATATTGTTGTCACAAAGAAGACAGATACTACAACAGCAGCACCAACAACAACAGCTAAACCAACACAGGCACCAACTACTGTAGCACCTACCCAGGCTCCAACACAGGCGCCAACAGTTGCACCTACAACAAAGGAACAGACCGGTGGGGTAAAACCATCAGCACCTATAGGTCTTACATATGCAGGAAATGATGCACTGCCATATTACTTTGCATGGCAGACAGTAGAGAATGCTACATACAACTTCTATGTAAATGACCAGCAGGTAGCAACAGGAATAACAGGTATTGCCT
>CAZWAG010000007.1:0-43290 GCA_964631845.1 uncultured Eubacterium sp. | reverse complement strand
TTCAGCTGATATCTCATCTCCTATTGCCCACAAAAACTCCTCAAAATCCATAGGGTACATTGATATTTTGTGTTCTTCACTAGGAATCAAAATATCTTTTGTATTCTTTTTTATGGATAATAAAGAACCCGTTTCAATATACCTATATCTTCCATCTGCAACGAGATATTTGATTGCCTGTCTGGCTTTTGGAAGCAGCTGAACTTCATCAAAAATAATTACAGACTCATTCTCATACAATCTAATTCCCGTTAACTGCTGTAATTGCAAAAAGAAAAAGTCCAGGTTATACGTATCATCAAATAAATCAATAATTGCCTTACTGGTATGAGCAAAATCAATTAAAATATAAGATTTGAACTCGTTTTTCGCAAATTCCTCTGCAATAGTTGATTTTCCAACTCGTCTTGCACCCTTTATCAAAAGAGCGTATTTATCGCTTTTATTCTCTTTCCACTCGAGTATTTCATCATATATTTTTCTTTTAAAAACTGGCTTATCCATATATAACCCCACCTTTCTAACAGAAGTATAACGCAAAT
This sequence comes from uncultured Eubacterium sp., assembly GCA_964631845.1. GTDB lineage: Bacteria > Bacillota > Clostridia > Lachnospirales > Lachnospiraceae > Eubacterium_G. The sequence continues at coordinate 42,748 of CAZWAG010000007.1, read as the reverse complement.
CCCCATTTGTGTAAACCCAAATTCTACGCAAATCCCCATTCGTGCAAGCTCGAATTCTACGCAAATCCCCGTTCGTTTTGCCTTGATTATCTACCAAATGCACACTTTGATCTTATTTTCTTTCCCTATGGCTTCGACCGCCGCATTTAATCTACCGCACTATTTTTTCCAATATTTCAAAACAACATTTGCCATCATTAATACTAATTCTTGCCTCAGCTCCATATGGCATAATAAATATAGGAGAAATATGTCCAATATTTAATCCATAAATTACTGATAAATCATTCAAGCCATACTTTTCACTAATTATACTAGTAATAGTAGTTGAAAATCTTTCAAAATCTTTTCCTATTTTCATTGCTCCAATTACAATTCCATTTAATAATTGTAACCATCCTCTTTTGCCTAGTTCATCAAAAACGTTCTGTAAATAATTGTAATCACATATTTCTTCAATATCTTCGAAAAATAGTATGGCATTTTTAAAATTATCATTTGTTAAATTTATTAAAGAATCATTACTATATTCAACAATGCCTCCATGACCCCCAATTAATTTTCCTCTAACTACTCCATTTCCTTGTACAACCTTGTAATCATCTTGACTAATGTATTTCTTATTATAATTAGGATCTGTATGGTTATTCTTACTATACGAAATATCTTTCGATGGCAAGACATTCCCTATAATTTCATTGCAGAAGAATGCTCGTATAAATGCCTCCTTGCTATATGGATGCCATCCTTTTTGTTCAGCTATTGTCGTCAATACATTATCTCCATAATACGTCATTAAACCCAATTGATTTAAATACAGATGCAGACTCATCGCATCAGAGTAACCACAAAATATTTGGGGATTGTTTTTTATCACTTCCGGATCAAGATATTGTAAAATTGTTTCCGAATCGTTTCCCCCCACATTACAAATAATAGCTTTTATTTCTGGATTAGCAAATGCCCACGAAGGACTAATTAACGCAACAGTATCACCCTTATTTAGTTTTTTTGGTTTAATTAATTGCATAATAATTATTTTAGTATCTTTCTTCTTTATTTTCTTTTAAACGAGTTTTATAACACATGGCATAAACATCTGTTCTTTCTTCATTAGTAGTAAAATCAAAGCCATTTTCTTTATCAATTATATAACCACATTTTTTGTGAAGTTCAATAGATGCTCTATTATATTTACCAACATTACATTTCAAAATGATTTCTTCATTCTTTTCTAAATTTTTTATTATTTCTTGTAAAAGATATATCCCATATCCTTTCCTTCTACAATCAGGATTTGTTTCTAATGCTTCTAAATAATAATAGTCCTTTGTTTTTGACACTCTAGCAGCACTAATCCATTTATCATTATGTTCAAGAACATAATAGAAATTATTATCGCCTTCAAAATACTGTTCTAAATACTTTGCATAATATTCTTTTTCTTTATCTATTGCATATGAAATTTCAGTATCACTTGAACATTTTCTTTCTGCTAATTCATAGCAAGTTTCAACATAAACCTCATTTATTAATTTACGTATTTCATTAATATTCATTTTTGAACACTTTATATTTTTCATAATTCTAATTATTTTCCTCTATACATTTTTTATTTTTTCCTTATCTTTTTGAGCATTAATCTTAAATCCACAGATACAAATTGCAATTATTGCCATTAATATTATTAGCGGAATAAGTAGAAATGAAATTAATGTCAATCAAATTGTACCATATTTTAAAAGGGAATTCCTTACGAAATTCCCTTTTAATCTTTAAGACTATATTTGGATATTGTTTAAATTATCATTTACAAAGAATGTCTGCTTTATTATATTGCGGCATCCTCCATTACTCCATTCTTTACACTTAAATGCTGTGGAACCACAATCTTCCACTCATCATCATATACTCCATTCGTAATATCTCGTGACAAATAGCGCTTGCTCTTTCCGATTTTGCTCTGACATTCTTTAAAGAAATCATCAGATAGACCAAGCTGCTCTCTCTGTTTAGAAAGTAAGAATCCTGTCTTTTGGTACAAAAACTGATTACTGAGATGTTCCAAATAGCTTAGCAGTCTTGTCTCTTGAAGATTCTTCATACACGAAATATCCTGAATAACCTCTTCCATCCCTGAAATTTTGTCCATGTCTTTAATACTATCTATCATGGTTCGTTCCGGATTTGTCACTCGAATACCACCGCTAAAAGCAGGTGTATCAATTCCTTCATTTCCTTTTGACACTACATAATGGTAAGTATATCCATCAAATTCAAAATCACGAAAAGCTGTTTCTGAGGAGACGTATACCTCATAAAAAACCTGATCTGTTATACCGTAATATTCCATCGCTGTATGGTGAGAGATATATGAAGTTGGTGTAATACTACACGCAATCTGGAATCGATTTGCTACTGGCTGTCCTGTCTCTCCACTTATACAGGTATACATATTATTTCGTATCTTTACTACCATTTTCTCTTTCATTAATCGCTTAATTGCAGAACGAGCGCTATCTATGTTATTGTAATACTTATTTACATCTTCTACATTGAATATCGGTGTTTTCAATAGTTCAAAGTATAGATTCATATAATCACCTCTTGCATTTTAGTTTATGTATAAACCATTTTGTTATATATTTAAACCGATTGTGAATTCACTTTTTAAATTTGTCAAGTTTATTATTTTAGCATTACAGCAAATACATAAACTATTTTGCATTATTATTAAACAAACTGCATCATATAGTAATTCGCTAGTGATTTATAAAAACTACCACTCTTTCTTCCCACATTGAATAGCGTAGTCATCATTTATCTCTTTATATTGCGCACCCTAGTAGTATTCTTCCCAAAACATTCAATCACACTCTACATTCGAATAATTTCAATAAGTTCCTCAAGTGTCGGTTGTTTTACTGAACCTTCTGTCTTCTGATGAATATCTTGCATATCTTTTACAGATAAACCTGCCATTTTTCGCAAATCCTTAATTCTCATTCCTGTTCCTATCGTGTCGATAGTTGGTAATGTAAACATTTATCTTTCCTCCGTTCTTTGTAAATTTTCTTAATTCACTTGGCAGTACTGTTGCAAAAAAATACCGCCTATCTCAAAAAAGATAAGCGGTTCATTGAAAATCCTATTTATGATTTTGTCCTAATGACATCTATAGCAATCATGTTCGTTTTCGTATTTTGCTTACCGTTTCTGAGTGCACAACAATAAGACTCTGTTCATATTCCTGAACAAGCTGCTGTTCGTACTGATAGCTATAACAACTTGCAAAATGTCAACTTCGAATTAGGTACTTTTTTATCATACATAGTGTGTTTAATTGCATAGTTTCAAATTTACCACTATCTTTCCAACTCCTTCAAAAATATTTCATTTAGATTCTCCCAGTCAGGAGCTGCTGTTTCATTAAGACATGTTACTATCTCTTTTACCTCTTCAATAGACTTATCTAAATATTCATTTATCTTATCTACTCTTGGTATTTGTTTTATCTCTGGTGATTTCATTTTCAAGTCTAACAGTTCATCAACTTCTTTCTTTAATTCCTGCGGAAGTTCTGCATCCATTAACTCTTTAAACAACATTGGCGGTGGTGTTCCCTTTTCAAGAATCCACTTGCAGGCTAATATTGGACGTAGCACGTAAAAATATTTCTTTGCTCTTACCATTTCACCCTTTAAATATTCTCTGTAGTTTCCCTCCGCCATACTTATATAGTGATACAAACTCTTTTTAGATGAAAAATATGTGTTCATCATTTTTCTAAATTCATCTGCAAATTCTGTTTCCATATACACTATTGGAGAAGAAAACCATTCAAATAGAGTTGGGTTAGACTTGTATAAAAGTCTTAAGGTTTTCTGCAAATCCCATCCATTTATATCCAGAACATCATCCAAAGGAAGTTCAATGACATCCCTTATGGATTCCAACTTTAAACAGTCTTTTTTATCTCTAATGTAAATAAACCTAACATCGTAGTCACTGTCAGGAGAAGCAAAGCCCCAGGCTCTGCTTCCCGACTCAACTGCTAGGAGTATTCTGACATTTTCTTTTTCTTCTATCTCAAGTAATTTTTCTTTAATCAATTCCTCCATCTTGTTTCTCCTTTTTCTTTTTCCAAGGAATATCTCCCCCGGATGCCTTGAAGCTATATACCGGTTTCATAATATCTATAATATCTACTGAATCTCTAATAACATCAATTATATCCTCCAAAGACTTGTAAGCCATAGGAGCCTCGTCAATAGTTGTCTCGTCAACCGAAGTTGTATAGATTCCCTTCATTGACTCTTTATACTCCTCTAAATTGATAGCTTCCTTTGCCTTAGTTCTAGACATTATTCTTCCAGCTCCATGTGGTGCTGAGTAGTTCCAATCAGGATTGCCTTTTCCAACTGCAATAACAGAGCCATCTCTCATATTGATTGGAATTAATACTTTCTCTCCCTTATGAGCTGCAATAGCACCTTTTCTAAGAATCATTTCATCTGTATCGATATAATTATGAATTGTGTGGAATGACTCTACTGCCTCCATTCCTGTTCTCTCCAATATAATCTCTGCCATTCTCTCTCTGCTTCTTTTGGCAAATTTCTGGCATATCTCAACATCATGAAGATAGTCATCCAAAAAAGTTCCATATAACCAACATAACTCTGATGGTACTAATAAATCTTGTGTTTCAAAGTTATCCTTTAACGCCTTTAACGTTGCTTGAATTTCACCGCGTCTTCCTTGCTCCTTGTAAGTTTTAATTATCTCGTCTCTTTGTTTGAAATATTCCTCTTTGCCCATGTGTAAGTCGATAGCTAACTGCTGATATATCTCTGCAACCTGTTTTCCTAAATTTCTGCTTCCAGAGTGTATTACAAGATAATTAGTTCCATCCTTTGCTCTGTCAATTTCTATAAAATGATTGCCACCACCTAAGGTGCCCAGAGATCTCTCTAATCTTTTTGAATCTCTCAACGATCTATAACATTTCAATGTTGTTAAATCGAATCTTTCCATTCTGCCTTCCCACACATTCATTCCTGATGGAATGAAATGACAGGCCTCATCAATCTTTTCAAAGTCCAATTCCTTGTCAGATAATTTCACTGTATACATTCCACAACCGATATCTACCCCTACAATGTTAGGACAAGCTTTATCGCTTACTGTCATTGTAGTTCCAATTGTGCAGCCTTTTCCCATATGTACGTCAGGCATTATTCTAATCTTTGCTCCTGTTGTTAATTCATAATCACACATTTTTCTTATTTGCTCTATCGCATCGTCCTCTATGACCTTTGCGTAGCATATTGCTGTATTCTTTATTCCTTTTATTTCTAACATTTAGTTACCTTTCCTTTCATCCCAAAATTTAATCATCTCGTCTGCAAAAACACATTCATTTCCAGTCCATCCATATAGGCAATTTGTACGGTAACCGTATTCCGGAACAAGCACGTTATTATAACCTGCTATCTACTCGGATTTTAAGTCCGGCGATTCGGTTTCCCGCTGTTTCTAACTGTTATATTGGTATTCTAATAATTTTCGTTTTATTTATCACGGAAAAAAAGTTGCGAACACGTTAATGTTCACAACTTTTTTGTTGAATCAGTCTCTGCTTTATTAGTCCAATAAAACGGGTAGGTTCTACCACTTTTACCATTGGGCCAAATGATAACACCCTGATAACTATTTCTGTCTCATCATCTTTTTCATAATATACCGTAATTTTATATCTATCCTCATCAAGTTTTTCTGCCTGCTTTTCGAAATGTGCAAAGTGAAGAAGAACTCTTTCTAATGCATTACGTTTGTTCGTCAATTCTAGTATTACACTTCTAAGCTTTGCATCGTTCCTACTATTAAGGTTATTATTTTTCTCACCTTGATATGGATGACAAGTAATTATTCTTCCTATGTTGATTGTATTCCCCAGTTTTATTCCCCGACCTATCACACGAAACTTATCATCTTTTTCTGAATATTCAATGTACTCAGGCTGTACAACCCTGCTGTACTGTTCACCTCTTCTATTTAACATGACAATCTTTAATGGATACTGATTCTTTACCGCATCTAGTATCAATCTAAAATTATAAATATAATTCTCGTCCTCATAATTATCACCATCTTGATATTTGTCAAATACACAAATATCTTCAGGTGTAAATAATGGCTCCACGTCATCTAAATCTATATCCAATCCTCCAAACAATTTAATTCTTGGATCTAAAGATATGGACTTTAGCCATCTTTTTTGAAGTATTGTCATGGGCATTTTGGGACTATTATGTAACACTGTTGTGCCATCTTTTCTAAGAAGCTGCCATCTTTCATCCTTCAGTGCATCAGGAATTGTCATAATACTTTCTCCAAAAGCATATCTATCTGACAATTTTCTCAAATCTGTATCAGAGATAGGATTACTTAAAGACTGTCTTAGTATTGCAGCAACTGCATTGTAATATGCACTATACAATTCACTAAAAATCATTTGAATCACCACCCTCTATTCCATACATCTGATACATTTCTTCCATATCACGTTTAAACTGTTCCTCTAACTTTTTGTTTGAAAATGACAAATCTGTGATTCGACAGATAAATGTTCTTATCCATGGTACTATTTCGTTTGCATCATAAACATCTGCACTAAATTTGCTAGTGTTTTTATCTATATGCTCAACACAACCGCACCTTTTTTCACGCTCCAATCTTCTTCTAATGTGATTTTCACCATCATCATAATGTACGGTAAACTCCACGCGTTCCATTCTATCACCAGAAAAACTATTTGTGCTTACTCCCCATATATGCGGCATCATTTTGTTTAGATTTTCACGCAAGTTATCAAAGTTTTCACTCACTTCATCAATCTTGACTTTTACAATGCTATCTATTCTATACGGAATGATTCTTTTATGTTTTGGTGCATATGCCATTACATACTGCCTTCCGTTTTGAACACTTATCATAATTCTTAATGGTACAATATAATCCTGAACAATTCTATCCTTATTATTACTAGTAAGTTCTATTGTAATACTGCGTTTTTCACTCATGGCCAAAAAAATGTTATATACAATCTCGCTATCCATAGCACTTGTTATGTAATGATGTTTAAAGGCAAAGTTATCACTTGTTTTTTCCAATTTATCTAAAAGATATGAACCTATCACTCCACAGGGTGAAACCTCGGAGAAGAAATCTAGAATATCCTTATCTGGTAATTCATCGATGTCTGCTAAGTGATATTCAAAAGCTTTACCTTTTTTCTGAGTTTTAACAATTCCTTCTTTTGTATATTCTTTTAATTTCTTTCGTACGGTTGTAATGTCGAACATTCTTGGATTATCAAATTCAAAAAAATAGTCATCAATCTGTTCAACAATATTAGCTAAAGTCTGTGGATGTTCAGTTCTTGATAATATATCCATTAGAATAAAATGAAGTGTAATATCTCCATCCGTAAAACTTTTTGCTTTCCAAGCTTTATATAAGGGATTGTGTTTTGTGACACGACTATCAATAGAAATGAAAACATTCTTTCCATCAGCTGTTTGACGAAATTGCATGTAATCACCAAGCCAGCTCTCAATTCTTCTACGTTCATCATCGTAAGACCTGGCGCTTTTTCTTGTATACTCTTCTCTACTTTTAAATCCATAAATATAGAAATCTCTCATATAATCACGAATTTTGTTGAAGTTTTTGATTAGTTCACTATATGCCATGTTTTCACCTTTGTACTTTTAAATATTAATATATATAGTTATGCTATATCTCATATCTTATATTTGTATTTTATCTTTGATTAAACTTGGAATAAATTCTCTGAAGCACGGTCTCTGTTTCCAATCATCATAGTTTCCCACAAAAGCAACTCTTTCTTTTGCTCTAGTACAAGCTACATTTATGATATTTGGTTTTTTTACAACCCAATTCATTGCCCCAGATGATTTAGAAGAACAACCCAAAGCTATTATTACTTCATCTGCATCCTTTCCCTGAAAAGTATGCACAGTACCAATACATAATTCTGCCCATTCTCTCAAAACATCTTTTTTTATTCCTTTTTTTACGAAATAATTACAAAGATATTCTTTCATTTCATCTGATACAGTTCTAAATGGCGTTATAATAAATAACGTTTTATAATCTGCAAAAAAGTTGTCGAATAAATTTATTTTTTTCTCTATCATCTCACAAATCTTCTCCGCTTGATTACTCACAAAGTGATTTTTTGAATCTTTTTCTTCTCCCTTAACATTGATCCAGCATGATTCTTCAATAATGTAATGTTTCTTTTCTTTAGACTTTGTATAATTAAACATTCGATTACCATAGGATATTCTATTAGAAATGGAAAACATTGGTTCAATACATCTTCGATGCACTACCAATGGGCATCCTACTTTTCTTTCACCAATCATACCCGCAAACTCATTTATCTTGTCGGCAAAAACCTGTGCTGAGTTTGTTATGTTTTTGTATTCATCACTTACTCCATACGTATCCGCCAATATATCTACCAATACTTGTGGCATTGTAAACACTGGCTCTACTTGTAATGGATCACCTACTACTACAGCTTTTTCTGTTCTGTACAAAGCTCCTAATGCAGATTGTGGTATAGCCTGTCCTGACTCGTCTATTATTAGCATTCCCATGCTACTTTCACCTGCATTATTTAGAAATCTACCTACAGAAGCGAACGTTGATGAAATAACCGGAATTAGAATAGATAATGTATTTATTAAATGTTCAAACATATCCCTTCTTTCTTCACCAGTATATTTTCCATTATTATACGACTCATACACAAATAAATTTCTTCTTATGAAATTAGACTCCAAAATAAATGACTTTCTAACTTGAAGAGATGCATAAAACAACTCTTCCCTTGCCTTATCATATTCAGCAAACGTCCAGGGACAAGCTGCTTGCGATTTTTCTGATTTTTCTATTTCACAATAAAAGCTACTATCAGCCAGGTTGTCACTATATTTTGATTTTAAAGAATACTTATCTAAATATACTCTATTGTAAGCTTCCTCCCTCTTTTCTATAAGACTATCTAATGTGTCAGTTTCTTTTTCAATATTAGCAGATACATTTTTCTCATTATCTGCTAATTTTACTATCTGATTATTTGAATCTATAATTGCAATCTTAGCATTTGTTATTTTTTGCTTTAACCCAGAAGCTTTTTTACCTAATTCTCCTATTCCAAATACTATTAATAATTTATGAATAAGAAATGAATTTGCTTTAATTTCCTTTAATGTATTTATATGTTCCTCAATTAATTGTTTTTCAAACTCAATCTTTTTTTGAATCTCTCTTATATTACTTCTTATTTCATCGCGATTAATTTCTAAATCATGTATTTCTTTTTCTTTTTCATTACACTGTACATCCAACAATTCATAGTTTTTCAGTACCTCTTTATCCTTCTTTATTTCTCCACGAAGCATTAATACTTTTTGTTTTGCACTATTAAAAAAGTCCACTGCTTCATTCCAAGGCTTACTATCCGCAGAATCTAAAGTCACCTTATTCACTGGATCATTTGTCTTTCTAAAAATACAAGAATTTAATACTTTTGTTATATATGATTTTCTTCCCATTCTGGCGGATATTAATCCCCATGCCTGTGCATCTTCAATAATAGTGTCTGCTACCCTTGAAAAGTATACTTCCTCATTTTTATTTCTATCAAAATAATCTGTTCTTGTTTTATCATTAGTTAATTCAGCCGCTCTAGGAAGTTCTAACGTTATATTTTCAACTGCACCGTTGTTATTAGATACAACTAATATTCCGTACTTCTTCAACTCCTCCGGTATTCTATAATATACTTCTGTATAACCAGAATTAGATTCTGAAAGAATCTTAACTTTTTCAAATTTAGAAGAATTAGGACCATATTCAATTAATTTTTCAGCCATTTTTTCAACATTTGAAGCAATTATTTCTTTTAAAAGCGTAGTTTTACCTGTTCCTGGCGGTCCATTAACAGAAAAAATTTTCTCATTTCTCTCATTTTCAGAAATAGCAATATTTATAGCTACCTGTTGCATTAAGGTAGGCGAAAACTTCGATGGATATTTTGCAAGAGGATATTTGTCAACATCTAACCATTTTTTTATCAACTCAACATCTGTATCTATTCTGTTAGAATATTTACTATCTCCTAATAATGCTGCTATATAATCTATTATTTTTTTATTATCTTCAAAATGATCCTTAATATTTTTTATTTCCTCTGCATAAAAACTATTAAATTCCAATGAATCTTCTTCATTTTTCAAAGCTCTACATGCACATACATTTTCATTTGGAAAAAGTCCAATATTACTTCTATCAATACCTAAATGTCTAAACACTGAATTGGATAAATAAACAATATCGCTAAAACTTTTAAATGTGTCTTCTGTACCTTTTAATTTGTCATTTATATGATTATTAAATTTATTTTTAGTTTCATTTATATTAGTTATTTTAATGCTCTTGCTTCTCATCATCTCCACTAGGGCATAGAAAAAAGGACTTATTTGAAATCCTTCACATGTAACTTTTCCATCCATATTTATTTGAACATAGAATGCAAAAAAATCTCCGGATATTTCATTTATCTCTGGATAATCATTTATAATATCACACTCTTCTGCCATTTTTTGAACAAATTCTCTCGTTTTAAACTTACCAAAATATATATTTACTTTGTCATATAATTTTTCTTCAGAAATATTTTTATTTTTCAAATATTGGTTAAATGATTTGTATGTATCTAACGGCAATTTATCTGTTTCATTTTTACAATATCTGTCGAATATTATTTCCTTGCCATCCATTTTTACTTTTTTTTGCAATTTGGGTATCGAAACTGGAGAAAAAACTTCTTCCATTTCCCAAAAACTTAATATTTTTTTGCATTCATTGATTTTTTGATTACTATTCATTTGCAAAACCCCAATCTTCTTATTTCCCTCATCACTCAATTAATACTTATTACTATTATTTTTTCTACGGCACCTTTCCGTTCACATAATTCTCGCAGTTATCCTTCCTACATCTTCTTTAATCTTGTTATATATTACTTTCCTTCTGAATTTAGGTGCAAACACTATATAGTACTTACATTCCCACTTAGTATGTGATAAACTGTTTTTATCCATATTGGATAGCTCCTTTGATTTTTAGTACGGTTGGCGAACCTATACTTATTATATCAAAGGAGTTTTTTCTTGAAGCTAAAGCCCATTGGAAACACCCCTGCAATAGCAAAGTTTTTTTTAAAAACTACTAGCATATGTCTAAACATTTACTAGTAGTAATTTTATTTATCTTCTTTTTTATATCTTGCCCTGAATGCATTACCATCTTCTTCTATTTCTGCAACGTCTTGTATCATTGCTTGACAGTTTCTATCATAATCTGGTTTTAAAATCATAAGGATTTCTTTTGTACTCTCCAACTACTAAATTAACAAATTCTAATTCATCACATTTTAATCTTTCATATTCATGATTATCATACAACAGACCACATTTAATAGAAAAGAAGGCGATTAAAAAGTCATTTTCATCCTTAATAAGATAGACCTTTGTCTCGCCTTCTAAATCATCATTCCATGCTTTATCGTGAAGATATGCTCCTAAATTAGCTCCTTTTTTTGGTGCTACGAAATCGTTTATCAATTTCTTGTTTTCTACTTTTGAAGTTAATCTTTCGACAAAAAAGTGATCATCGAAGTATGACTTAATTTCTTCTACTGTCATAACTACGCCTTTTCATTATATTTACGTTGTGCTCTTTCTCTTACAGCATCAACTCTCATCATTTTTTCTTCTAATGGTACTGTACCATTATCTTCTGGACTTAATCCTTCTCGGGCATGCTTCCATGATACCTCATCATGTGACAATCTGCTGAGACTCCATGAAGTACGGTCAGCATATCTTTCTAACACTTTATCGAGTAATGCTGCTGTTACTTCATCCACTTTATCTGCTACCGAACCATATGGATTAGCATTCTTATATTCGTCTCTAACACTCATCAACACTGGACCAAATTTCCAACCATAAAATGTCTCATCAAAAAGAAGGTTGTCTGTGTCCATTAGTGCTTCTCTCTGGACAAAATACATCAATTTATGCATCTTCATTTCGTCCATGCTTTTGCCATTACGTACTAAATACTTTTCATATAATGCTTTTCCTACGCATCTTGAATTCTGCATATATTGACCCTCCTTTCAATTTTCAAGGTAATGGTTATTAATAATAACACATTTGTTAATAATATTCTACCATATTTTCATAAAATATGTAGAAAATTTCTACTCTTATTTTATGATAGTATACGCAATATGGCTACTAGAAATACCTCGCCTGTCTCTAAACATATACATGTATTTTTTAATCGAATATAATATAAGTCGTATCCTCCTCACCCATTACTACACCTAATACTTTTTTATATGCCTCTTTTAATAGAACTTTCCACATCAAAAAGTGTGTAATCCATTCTTCTGTATTTTCACTTTTATCACTAGCTTTTTTAGCATTTTTTGTTTTATCAATGCCTGCAAAACCTGAAATAATCATTTTACCTCTCGTTGCTTCTGTATATATGTCTTCTTCCAACAAGCTTTCAGGTTCTTTCTTTATACGTTGCCAAGTTTTCAGTTCTTGTTCTGTTAATCTATTTTCAAGAACAATTGGAAATGTTTGTTGCTGTACTTTCCAAAATATAGTATCAGTCATGTCGTTCTGCCCACACCCCAATATGTAAATCTTTCTGCTCCTTTGTTTTAATGCAAGAAATAAGATAATCTCCTTGCTGCTTGTATTGCACATTCATAATCTTTTCCATTGAGCTAAACCTCCGTATAAATCACTTTGAATTTTTTCGTTTTTGCACCGCCAAGCTTTACAATCACATCATCAACCCCGTCAGTATATTTCCCCTTTTCAATAAGACTGTTTCTCAAATCATTCAGAGAGTTGAGTATTTAATTGTATTCGCTTCCGTTTAATGCAAGATAGTATTTTTGTTTCATCACATTTTCCTCCTTACCACTATTGTAGTGATAATTTTCAGAAATTGCGAATATGCAAATGAACATAAAGCAATGTGTAGATAATATTTTGCTCCAGTATTTATAAGCGGCTATATGGATTTTTTTACACTAAAATTGTATACTGTGAAGTAACCCAATTAAATTTTAAGCGAGGGATAAATAAAATGATTTCAAAAAATTGTTTAAGAAGTATATGCTCAATTTTACAAACAGAAAATGAGATATGTTTATATGATTGTAAAAATCAAAAAGTTTTTTCGATAGATAATGAGAAAATAGAATATTTACATTCTGGCATTATTCAAACATTTTCTTCAAACGCCATTGATACCATTAGATATGCTTCTACTGTTAATAAATCTTTTCGTGATACATACATCAAAGACAAGAACTACAATTTATCTTCAGTATGGGTCTTAATCGGTCTGAATAGCGATAAAAAAGATAAACAGATCTTACAAGTAGGAAAAAGCAAAAATTGTGAATGTATGCTGATTAATGATATAAATCCTGACGTTCACTCTATTATAACAAGTTCGGGCAATAAATATGGTAACCTAAGTTATGAAAATTTATCCTTTTATCAGATAGATATAAATGCTTACTTAGAGAAAGATAATCACATCCATCATATTTTAAAAGAAATTTGTCCTGAAGATGAGAATTTAAAATCCGCCTACTACAACATAAAAGCTTCGTATGTAGAGGGTAAAATAGCTTCTTCAATAAAAGAAAACGCAACGGATACATTATGGCATAAATCACCAACTGGAATAGATGGTGATATTTATAACTATTTCAAATCCAATACAAAAAATTAACCCGTAGGGAATAGTTTACCATTCTCTACGGGTACATTGTTTTACTGTATTGCGGTTCATACCAAATCACTTTTGGTAAATCTTTTGGTAGAACTCATATAAAAATCCTTGAACTCCCTTTAAAACACTGGTTTTTACTTATCCAAGCTCTTCATTGTCGGGAACAACAATACATCCCTTATTGCCTGGCTATCCGTCAACAACATAACCAATCTGTCGATACCATATCCGATACCGCCTGTTGGTGGCATACCAACTTCCAAAGCATACAAGAAATCTTCGTCTGTGTGGTTAGCTTCCTCGTCACCAGCGTCAGCTGCTGCATCCTGAAGCTTGAATCTTTCTCTCTGGTCAATTGGGTCATTAAGCTCTGAATATGCATTACACATTTCCCATGTGTTGATGAACAACTCAAATCGCTCTACCTTGTTAGGATCCTCTGGTTTCTTCTTTGTGAGAGGGCTGATAGCGATAGGATGGTCCATGATAAATGTAGGCTGAATCAAATTCTTCTCGCAGTATTCTTCAAAGAAGAGGTTGATAATTTCGCCCTTGCCATGTCTGTCTTCGTATTCAATATGGTGCTCGTCAGCCAACTTCTTAGCGTCTTCATCTGTCTCAACAGTATCAAAATCAATACCTGTGTACTTCTTGATACAATCATTCATAGTCATTCTCTCAAATGGCTTACCAAAATCAATCTCGATTCCGTTGTAAGTAAACTTTGAGCTTCCAACTACTTTTTCAGCAAGGTATTTGAACATTTCTTCTGTCAAATCCATCATACCGTGATAGTCTGTGTATGCCTGATATAATTCCATAAGTGTAAATTCAGGATTGTGTCTTGTGTCTACACCCTCGTTACGGAATACTCTTCCTATTTCATACACTCTCTCGAGACCACCTACGATTAATCTCTTCAAATACAATTCAAGAGAAATACGAAGCTTAACGTCCTCGTCCAATGAATTGTAATGAGTTTCAAAAGGTCTGGCAGCGGCACCACCTGCATTGTGTACAAGCATTGGTGTTTCGACTTCCATGAAATCCTTTGCGTCAAGGAAATTACGTATTTCCTTGATAACCTTTGAACGTTTAATAAATGTCTCCTTAGATTCCTGATTCATAATAAGGTCTAAGTATCTCTGACGGTATCTCAAATCAGTGTTTGTCAAACCGTGATGCTTTTCAGGAAGAATCTGAAGACTCTTTGTGAGAAGTGTCACTTCTGTAGCGTGAATACTCATTTCACCAGTCTTAGTCTTAAATGGATAACCCTTTACTCCAACGATATCGCCGATATCCATCTTCTTAAAATCCTTGTATTCTTCCCAAGGTTCTTCTGCGCTTACTTCGTTTCTTGCAACGTATACCTGGATATTTCCATCTCTATCCTGAACGTTACAGAATGAAGCCTTACCCATTACTCTCTTTAACATGATACGTCCGGCAATAGTAACCATCTTTGTATCATCTTTAATTAACTTTCCTTCTTCATCATGAGGACATTCCAAAGCATCGAAATTGTCTTTGATTTCCTGGCTATGGTGTGTCACATCATACTTTGTAATCTGGAAAGGATCTTTTCCTCTTTCCTGCAAATCAGCAAGCTTGTCTCTACGAACCTTCAAGAGCTGCTTTGTATCAACCTGCTGACCATTATTATTCTGCTGTGCCATTTTATGTGCTCCTTAAATATTACTTTTTCTTCTTAATATCAAGTACTTTGTACTTTGTTACGGCATCGCCCATTTCAACTTCTACGATATCACCAACTTCTTTTCCAATTAAAGCCATTCCAAGTGGTGATTCATTTGAAATTCTACCCTTCAAGCTGTTTGTCTGTGTAGAACCAACGATGCTGAATTCCAAATCTTCATCATATTCAAAGTCATGTATTTTAATATGACATCCAACGTTAATCTTTGTATCATCGATATCATCCTCATCTACAACTTCTACGTTTTTAAGGATTTTTTCGATTTCCTCGATTCTTGCTTCAATGTCTCTCTGCTCATCCTTTGCAGCGTCATATTCAGCGTTTTCTGACAAGTCACCCTGCTCTCTGGCTTCTTTAATTTTCTGGGCAACTTCCTTACGTTTATTTAACTTTAAGTCTTCTAATTCTGCTTCTAATTCCTGAAGACCTTCGTGTGTAAGAATATTCTTCTTTGCGTTATCTGCCATTTTTTATTCCTCCATTTATACTTCTGTTCAAAGTTTTACACTTTATAATAGCCCACAATATAATTAATGTCAACCTAAATAGCCCTTATTTACTAATAAAAGTGTTTTGCTTTTTTCTCTAAAACAAAACACTTTTATTTATCAAAAAATACTATCAACCAACTCATGCAGCTGCTCGAGACTTGTCACATCATTGCAGCCTCTTCTGAGCTTTGCCGAATGTGGCAATCCGGCTGTATACCAGGAAATATGTTTTCTCATCTCCCGCACTCCTGTGTACTCGCTCTTGTATTCACACAACATATCTGCATGTCTTAGTATCATCTGGCATATTTCTTCTTTTGTTGGACCTGGAACTACCGTTCCATCCTTTAGATATTGCTTTACCTGATTGAATATCCAAGGATTTCCTCTTGCAGCTCTTCCTATCATTATGCTGTCACATCCTGTATAATCAATCATTTTTTTTGCACTCTCTGCCGAGTCAATGTCACCATTTCCAATGACCGGAATGCTGACGGCTTCCTTTACTGCTTTTATTATGTCCCAGTCGGCCTTTCCGCTGTAATACTGTTCTCTCGTTCTTCCATGAACTGCAATTGCTGCCACACCGCATGCCTCGGCAATCTTTGCAATCTCGACAGCCTGTGCTTCCCCATCGCGAAATCCTTTTCTAATCTTTATTGTAACCGGCTTGTCTATTGCTTTGCACATTTTTGTGAGTATTTCCTCCACAAGCTTTGGCTGTGTCATTAAGTATGATCCTTCGTGATTGTTTACTATCTTTGGCACCGGACATCCCATATTGATGTCGATAAAATCACACTCACCTTCGGCCACCTGCGCTCCTATGTCTGCCATTATATCAGGGTCTGAGCCAAACAACTGAACTCCTATCGGATGCTCCCTCTCATCTAGATTTAACAATATATCTGTATTTTTATTTTTATAAAGAATTGCCTTTGCACTGACCATCTCTGTATATAAAAGGTCACATCCCTGCTCCTTACATAACGAACGAAATGGCAGGTCTGTTACGCCTGCCATTGGTCCTAATGCTATACAATCTTTAAAATTTAGATTTGTTTTTTTCATATATTAATCTCATTCCTTGAAGTGTTAATTCATTGTCATAGACATCGATTCTATCAGTATTCTCGCAAATTATACGACCCATACCACCGGTTGCAATAACCTTTAAGTCATCAATTCCGCTCTCTTCCTTCATCTTGTCGATAATGTATTCCGTCTGACCTATATATCCATACACAATACCGGCCTGCATGCTTGTAATTGTATCTTTTCCTAATATAGATTCAGGCTTCTTTATCTCAATTTCAGGAAGCTTTGCTGTCTCATTCCAAAGGGCTTTTGCGCAGATTCTAATACCTGGTGCAGTTACGCCTGCTTCAAACGTTCCCTGAGGTCCAATGAGGTCATATGTTGTCGCTGTACCAAAATCGACAACTATACAAGGGCCACCATACAATTCGTATGCTGCCACTGCGTCAACAATTCTGTCTGAACCTACTTCTCTTGGGTCTGTACGGTTAATCCTGATACCTGTCTTTGTTCCAATACCCACTACGATAGGCTGAATTCCAAAATATTTAATTATCCCACTGTTCAATGAATACATAACCTTTGGAACTACAGAAGATATAATAACATCCTCTATATCCTTTAAGTCATATCCCTTTCTGACAATCATCTCAGCCATCTGTGAACCATATTCATCAGAAGTTCTGAGCATCTGTGTTGTGATTCTAAATGTAGCTAATATTTTTTTGCCTTCAAACAGTCCAAGTGTAATATTTGTATTTCCAACATCAATCGTTAGTAGCATTATTCTTCTCCTAAAACAAATACCTTATAGTACATTTCCAATGATTCCAGCAGTTCTCGTTTGTCAATCTGCATCTGTCTTATTTTAAGTCCACTTCCTATCTTATCATAGAGAATGTCGTCTTCATCTGCCTGTGTGATGAGCTGCAATGAGCCATCCTCATCGTATTGCAGTATGAGTATGCCACCTACCTCTTCAGTAAAAAGTACACACATAATCTGCAATTCCTGCTGAATCTGCTCAGGAAGATTTGAAAACTGTGGATTTAAATAATATTTTTTGTCATATGAGTTTGCTCCACAGAGCACCATTTTTTCCTCAAACACTGAAACACCTCTTAAAATTATCTATATAATTAGTTCTTTGCAATTTCTGCGATTGTCTGTACTGTTCCAGCAAGTCCCTGAATATCTGATGGAATAATAATCTTTGTTGCCTGACCATCTGATGCTTCTACAAATGCCTCTAACTTCTTTAATGTAAGTACTGCATCGTCAGCTCCTGCTTCCTTGATAGCTCTGATACCATCAGCTGTAGCCTGCTGTACCTTAAGGATAGCTTCAGCCTCACCTTCAGCCTCAAGAATTCTCTTCTGCTTTTCAGCATCAGCTGCAAGTACTGCTGCTGCCTTGTCAGCTTCAGCGTTAAGAATAGCTGCTTCCTTGTTACCTTCTGCGATAAGTACGGCTGATTTCTTTTCACCTTCTGCTCTAAGAATCTGTTCACGCTTTTCACGCTCAGCTCTCATCTGCTTTTCCATTGCTTCCTGAATATCTCTTGGTGGAATAATGTTCTTAAGCTCTACTCTGTTTACCTTGATTCCCCAAGGGTCAGTTGCAACGTCTAATTCTGCACGCATTCTAGCGTTGATTGTCTCTCTTGATGTGAGTGTTTCGTCAAGCTCCAAATCACCAACGATGTTACGAAGTGTTGTCGCTGTAAGGTTCTTAATAGCAACAATTGGATTTTCTACACCGTAAGCGTAAAGCTTTGGATCTGTAATCTGGTAAAAGATAATTGTATCAATCTGCATTGTTACGTTATCTCTTGTAATAACCGGCTGTGGTTCAAAATCAGCTACCTGCTCTTTTAAATTAACTTTTCTAGAAACTCTATCTAAAAATGGAATCATAAAATGAATTCCTACTGACCAAGTTTCCTTATAAACTCCTAATCTTTCAATTACATAAGAATGAGCCTGTGGCACAATCTTAATACATGTTGATACTACAACAACTGCTAATAATAAAATTAATAAAACAAATGGCATAATTTTTTCCTCCTTCAATTTAAGTTTTTTTACTCTGCCGTTTTAACAATAACCTTTACGCCTTTGACCTGCTGGATGACAACAAGAGTATCCTTTGGTATCGGCTGTCCGTCTTCGCTTCTCGCCGTCCAATCCATACCATCAATCTTTACCATTCCCTGAGCCTTGACGTTATCAATGTCTGCTACTACAATACCCGTTTTTCCGACTATTGATTCAACATTGGTCTTCTCGGTTTTGTTATTAATATGTTTAACTGCCCATGGACGTCCAAACACAAGTACCAATACCGATGAAATAATAAATATAAGTACCTGTACGCTAAATGGCGCCCCCAAAAGAGCCGCAATGCAGGCTACTAATGCACCTATTGCAAACCAGATGCAAGTGAGTCCCAGCGATACCAGCTCTGACGCAGAAAAAACCACAAATACAATTAACCATAATAGATAATTTAAACTAAGTATTTCTTTTAATATGCCCATACTCTTTTCCTCCTTCTGTGAAACGTATAACAATGCTATTCTATCATATAATATAAAAAAAGAAACCCTAATATGATTAGGATTTCCTTGAAATCTTTTGTAAATATTTCTTGGAATAGAGTAGATGCTTGCCGTTAAAGTATACACATTACGTTGAAATATATATGTTCTATAAAGGCGTACACTTTCTATTGAAATGAAACATATGCCGCGTTTACATATCCTGTCTGACCTTCATAATTAATCTGAACCCATTCGCCCTCTGTAGAGATAGCTTCAAATTCCTGATTCATATCAACCAGGCCAATAACCTCTGCCTCTAATGACGCTTCTGCTCTTACTGAAAGTGTATCAGCTGTAACCTTAACTGTTGATGTTGCAACTGTCTCTTCTGCTGTAGTTTCCTCAACAGTTGTTTCTTCAATAGTAGTCTCTTCTTCATTTGTTTCTTCATCCGTTGTCTCATCATTCTGATTAACTGCAAGCTTCTGTGTCTCTGCGTTTGATTTTGCAACTGACTCAACAATCTGTTTTTCATCTATATATGTAATCTTGTCCGTTCTATTTGAGGCAGCACCAATTGTAATCAACGATGCCAACAAAAATATGATGCCGTACATGATTGTGTTTCTGTGCTTATATATGTTATTTTTTAGTTTTCTTTTCTGAAATCTATTCATATATAGTCCTCCAAATTAATACAATGCTCGTGAATTTTAGCAAAAATTCGACACTGTGTCAACCTTAATATAAGCCATTTTGTAATCAGGTTGCATATATTTTTCTCGATTTTTCTTTTTTTATTGTGAATTTTCCACATACAAAAATTTAAAAATAATGTTATTTTGTGCTAAAATATGAAGTTTTTTCTAATTATTTTGATTTTTTTAGATATATTTTATGAACTTTTTTACATTTATTGCATATTTTAATTACTAGTTGTATTATGTCAGTGTCTAAAAATATTTTATTATTGGTTGATGAATAACTTAAACTTAATTATCATACTTGATATCGACCTACTTGATTTAAGGAGGAATTTATATTATGGCAACAACAAAGAAAGTTGAAACTAAGGCTGCTGAAACTAAGGCAGAAACAAAGAAGGTTGCAGTTAAGGTAGAAGCTAAGAAGCCAGCTGCTAAGACTGAAACTAAGAAAGCTGAAACAAAGACAGCCGCTAAGGTTCCAGCTAAGAAGGCTGAAACAAAGACAGCTGCTAAGGCTACAGCTAAGAAGGCTGAAACTAAGACAGCTACTAAGGCTACAGCTAAGAAGGCTGAAACTAAGACAACAGCTAAAAAAGCTCCTGCAAAGAAAGCTGCTGTTAAGAAAGAAAACAACGTATATGTACAGTTCGCTGGACAGGAATTCAACGTTGCTGACATTGAAAAGGCTGCAAAGGCTGCTTACGGAAAGAAGACAGCTAACTCAGTAAATATCTACATCAAGCCAGAAGATGGTAAAGCTTACTACGTAATCGATGGAATCATCGGTGATGTTGCTTTATAAGATATAGAACAACATACAAAAAAGGAAGGAACCAAGTTCCTTCCTTTTTTTATTGTTAATAATTATTAATTTTTTGACACAAATATCACACCAAACGCTTCAGGACCTATATGTGATCCTATCGTTGGTCCAACCTGAAATTGTCCACTAATATTATAGCCCGCCTTCTCAAGCTTTTCCTGAAGCTTATCCGTCATTGAAGTACCTGTAGTTCTCACAATATAAAGCGGAAACTCTTCGTCCGGATTTTGTTCCTGAATGATTTTCGTAAGCTGTACTAATGCCTGTTTTTTACCAATGCATTTCTTTACAACACCTACACCACCGTCTTCAGTAAGAGTGATGACCGGCTTTATATTTACTGTCTCACCCACTGCAGCAACAGCCTTATTCAGACGGCCACCCTTTGCAAGGTACTCAAGTGTATTCATTCCTGCAAAGCATTTTACCTTTGACTTCACTGCCTCTATTTTTTCAACGATTTCCCCGGCGCTCAATCCCTTATCAATCAACTCTACCGCATAATCTGCCATTACCTTGACACATATTGTCGCCGAGAGTGAATCAATAATGTAGATTTTGTCATAATCAACCATATTCTTTGCAAGGTGTGCAGTCTGACATGTTCCACTTAAAGCTGATGACAATAAAATACAGATAAGCTCATCTCCATTTTCCTTTGCCTTTTCAAATCTTGAAATAAATTCTTCAGGCGATGGCTGAGATGTCTTTGGGAAAGTCTCTGTTGTTGTGAGCATCTCATAAAATTCATCTCTTGATAGATTCTGACCTTCGATATACTGCTTGTCATCTATTGTCAAAGCGATAGGAACTATATCAATTCCCTTTTCGTTTGCATCATCCCATAAATAATCTGATGCCGCATCAACCAATACTTTAATCATATTTAACCTCGTTTATACTAAAATCTCGATGACTTGGAGTTAATTAGTCAACGCTCTCTACGAAATCATTTAATTTCTTTACTAAAGCATCTACGTCAAGACCATGCACCATACATGCTTCTTCAAGAGATTCTCCCTGTGATGCAGGGCATCCGATACAATGCATTCCTTCATTTAACAAGATAGGAACACAGCCCATATTTACCTTTAAAATATCTGCAATAATCATATCCTTTGTTATCTTTGCCATTTTGTTACCTCCTACAAATGATCAAATTTATCTTACTTACTATAAATAAATTTATGCTGTATACCCGCGGAGACAAATCATATCTCCTGCCAGCACTAAATTTATCTTACTAATAATAACACTAACCAAAATAATGTCAAATGCTAATTATCACTTTTGGGTTATGATAATTAGCACTATTATTGTTTAGGCAATTAGCACTTTTCCGGTTCCGGATAATCTACACCAAAAGTATCAACAGTAACTTTCTTCATCACCTGTGGATCAAGTGGCTTGTCAGAATAGTCTGTAGCTGTTGTTGCAATTTTGTTTACTACATCCATTCCCTCTATAACCTGTCCAAATGCTGCGTACTGTCCATCTAAATGTGGTGAAGTTTCATGCATAATAAAGAACTGTGAACCAGCTGAATCAGGCATCATTGATCTTGCCATTGATAATACACCCGGTGTATGCTTCAAGTCATTTTTGAAGCCATTAAAAGAAAATTCTCCCTTAATAGAATATCCAGGTCCGCCTGTTCCTACTCCCTGTGGGTCACCGCCCTGAATCATAAAGCCTCTGATTACTCTGTGGAAAATAATTCCATCATAATATCCTTTTTTTACAAGGCTGATAAAGTTGTTCACAGTGTTTGGTGCAACCTCCGGATACAACTCAGCTTTCATTACGTCTCCGTTTTCCATTTCAATTGTTACTATTGGATTTTTCTCTGCCATTTTAATCCTCCTTCAGTTTTTACATTTTGTTCATATTTCTTTTACATGTAAAACATTGATTTTTCACGAAATACGATTATTATAAAGACATAAACAAAACAATTATATCTTTTTGTTTATGTTTTTTCATAATTTTTTTGAATCGGAATAATCCGATTCCCTCCCTTTTTATTATTAGAATATATTTGCGGAAAAGATGCTTAAGAGCATCTTTTTCTATTTTATGGTTTTTTTAATACTTTTCTGATATACCCCATAATAATATTTTGTGTGGCCGCACTCTATATTTTGTGAAAGCATTTACCCAAAATTTATTTCTATAAATACTGTCTGCAAATCACATATGCAAGATACATACAGTATGTAATGATTAATATGATTCCTTCAGGCTTGTTGATAGTTCTATTTTCATCTTTATCCTTACCGATAATCGCCACTGCAAACACCAAAACTGTCGCAAGCATTGTAAACATTGCATCCACTAGCGACATTGTCTTTACGGAAACAGGTGAAATTGCCGAAGACACGCCAAGCACCAACAGGATATTTGCGATATTTGAACCGATAACATTTCCAACAGCGATATCAACCTCTCCCTTTTTAGCTGCGACAGCTGATGTCACAAGCTCCGGAAGTGATGTTCCTAAAGCCACAATTGTAAGACCTACAAGGACCTCACTCATTCCTGCACTCAGGGCAATGCTTTTTGCAGAGTTAACTACAAGCTCACCACCTACCATAATAGCCGCTGCTCCGCCAACAATGTATATAATACATTTAATAGCAGACATCAATTCCTCTGTTGGTTCTTCCATGCTGCTTCTCTCTTTGAGTGCATACGAAACTGTCCAGCATATAAAACCTATAAAACCGACAACCAGCAATACACCATCTAGTCTTCCGACCTCTCCTATCAATTCATTTGCTACATCAAATGAAAATATGTTTACCTTTCCAAATATATTTCCAAACCAGAGTGCATCTCCGGCAAGAAATACAATCAAGGCTGTTATTATAAGAAGAAACGGAAATTCTCGCTTAAAAATAGACTTTTTAACCGGTATCGAAGTGAATAGTGCCGAAATGCCTAAAACCATCAATAAATTAAAAAAATTGGACCCTACAACATTGCTGAAGGCTATTTCATTTGCATTTTGTGCTGAAGCAAATGTGCTAACAGCAAGCTCCGGAAGCGATGTACCGATTGCCACGATTGTAAGTCCCACAACAATCGATGGAACCTTTAGTTTCTTTGCCACATCAGAGCTTCCGTCTACAAAGAAATCTGCGCCTTTTACCAAAAGCACAAAACCAACCAACAAGATTATAATGTCCAATATAATTTTCATAAAATTTACCTCTTTTAACGCTATGTAGAGTATTTTAACCAATTCAATAACAATATGCAACACCTATTACAAACTCAAAAAAATCTTTTATATCCCATAATAAGACATTACGAGATATAAAAGATTTTTATTTTAACTTATATGAAAATATATTATGTACTTAATATTAAAGTTCGAATACCAAGTCACCATATGTTGGCATTGGCCATGCTTCCTTAGGCATTGTAACTTCAAGTTCATCAACCGGCTTTCTAAGTGTTGCCATAGCAGCCATTACATCATCCTTGTAAGCCTTTGCTGTTTCTGCTGTGTCATCTAAGTCTGCAGCTTTGGCAACGACTTCTTCCAATGACTTTGTAGCATCCTTGATTTCTGCTAACTTAGCTGAAACGTCTTTGAGAATTTCTTCCTGAACTGATGTGTCAGCACCTACCTGCTTAACAGAAATTACTGTATCAGCAAGGTTCTTTGTATACTTAAGTACTGCAGGGATAATTAATCTGTTTGACATATCAATCATTGTAAGAGCTTCAATATTTCTTACGCCTGCATACTGCTCGTACATAATTTCTGCTCTAGATTCCAATTCAGCCTTTGTGAGAATGTTGAATCTCTCGTACATTTCTACTGTGCTGTCATCTAACAATGCCGGAATAGCATCTACGATAGACTTGCAGTTTGGAAGTCCTCTCTTTTCAGCTTCGATTGGCCATTCATCTGAGTAACCATTTCCGTTAAATACGATTCTCTGATGTTCTCTCATGAGCTTAGCTGTATATTCTGTTACAGCCTTATCAAAGTCTTCAGCTCCTTCTAAAGCTTCAACAGCATCTGCAAAAGCTTCTGCCATCATTGCGTTAAGAACTGTGTTTACATCACCGATTGTCTTTGATGAAGCAACCATTCTGAACTCGAATCTGTTACCTGTAAATGCGAATGGTGATGTTCTGTTTCTATCTGTTGGGTCTTTTTCAAGCTTTGGAAGCTTCTTGATACCAAAATCAAGTACTCCTGATGAAAGGCTTGATGTAGCCTCACCCTTTTCGATAATCTGTTCAACAATATCTCCAACCTGATCACCAAGATACATTGAGATAATTGCCGGAGGAGCTTCGTTTGCTCCAAGTCTGTGATCATTACCTGTATTTGAAGCACAAAGTCTTAACAATACAGCGTGTTTATCAACAGCAGCCATTGTACATGCAAGTACTAACTGGAATAATTTATTTTTCTCCGGTTCCTTACCCGGCTTGAATAAGTTAATGCCGTCATCTGTTGTAAGTGACCAGTTGTTATGCTTACCTGAACCATTGATTCCATCAAATGGTTTTTCATGTAACAAGCAAACCATACCATGCTTTGAAGCTGTCTTCTTGAGCAAATCCATTACTAAAAGGTTGTTGTCTAATGCAACGTTTGAAACTGAAAATACTGGGGCAATTTCAAACTGTCCCGGAGCAACCTCACAGTGCTGAGTCTTTGCTGTGATTCCTAACTTCCATAATTCTACGTTTAAGTCATCCATGAATTTCTTTACTCTAGGTCTGATTGAACCGAAGTAATGATCATCCATTTCCTGTCCCTTTGGAGGTACAGCACCGAAAAGAGTTCTTCCTGAATAAATAAGGTCAGGTCTCTTTAAGTATTTTTCTTTATCTACAAGGAAATATTCCTGTTCTGGTCCTACATATGAAAAAATTCTTCTTGTATTCTGATCATCGAATAACTTCATAAGTCTAACACCCTGCTTACTTACGGCATGCATAGCCTTTAACAATGGTGTCTTTGTATCAAGCGACTCACCTGTGTATGAACAGAATGCTGTTGGAATACAAAGTGTATCTTCCTTTACATATACTGGAGATGTGATGTCCCAAGCTGTATAACCTCTGGCACTACATGTCTGTCTAAGACCACCTGAAGGGAATGATGAAGCATCAGGCTCACCCTTCATTAATTCCTCTCCTGTAAATGTATTTTCAATTTTTCCATCTGTTGGTACAGATGTGAATGAGTCATGCTTTTCAGCTCCTACTGAAATAACATATGGCTGGAATACATGTGTATAATGTGTAGCACCTTTTTCTAATGCCCATTCCTTCATAGCCTGTGCAACTACATCAGCTAACTCTTCTGTAATTTCTCCACCTTCACTCATGAGCTTTTTAACTTTTTCATAGTCACTTTTTGGTAAACGAACCTTCATTACTGAATCATCAAATACGTTTTCGCCAAATACTTTCTCAATATTTACTCCCATGTTCTTTTCCTTCCTTTACTTAACATATTTTTCTTACACTATTCAACAAGATATAGCGAAGCGTTTCCTATAAGGAAAGCTTTTTTTCATATCATAGGTATTCTATGATATAAAAAAAGGGCAACTCTCCAAATAAACTTTTTGAAGAACGCCCTTGTCCTTAATCTCTAAATAGCTGAGGTTTCCCTCATCGCCACTAAACTTACACTATTTCTTTATAAAAATCAATAGGGAACATGTATAATACTTATTTTTTAAACCTTTTTCTTAATAAAATTAAGTGAAACGTTACAATTTCTCTATCTTTTAGTAGTTTTCTTCACTTACACACTATATTTATACGTTTGTAGTATCTTGTCTTTTAAACTTAGTCTACTACCTCTTCACCTCTGTACAGGCATACGAGCTGTCTGTTCAAATTATCATCTATACACGTTGAGAGCATAATAATTTTGTCAGATGTAGTAGGCTTTGGACAGCTAAATCTGTAGCTGCTCTTGCTGTATGTTCTGTCTATCCATCTCTGAAAATCACTATCCTTTTCAAAACCGAATGCATATATGTCATCATCTGTCGCCTTTGATGAAAATGTCGAATAAACATAATAGATATAGTGCTTATATCCTACATACACATCGAAGGTTGGATGTTCTTTGCAAAACTTTTTGTCTCTAAAATTCATAATGTCCTTGAACATAGAGCCGTCTAGCATATTGTGCCCATAAACGATGCACATATTTCCTTCTAAGCCCTGTGTTCTGTGGTCAATGAATATTGCTCCGGCACCGTTTGATACTTTGTCAGAGCCGTGGTTCAAGTAGAACTCATTGTCCTCATGCTCTACGATAGGATACTGGATTCTAGTTCCGTCCAGCTTAATATATCCTCTCGCCTCGTCATTGTACTTTAGCATTGCCTTGTAATCCCATTTCCAGTTTGATGTATCGGCAGAATAGCCCTTTACACCGGTATTTGTGTTTGTGTTCCGGCTGTCTTCAGTCTGCGTAAACATCTGATTAATTTCGGCATACTTCGCCTCGTCTTCCTTGTATTCAAGATATGAATCTGTCAGATTGTATGACGCATATGCCATAGCTCCACCTGCAATTAGGAGCACAAAAATTCTGATTACATTAAACACTTTGTTAGGAATTCTAAATTTTTTATTTTTTTTATTTAAATTATTTTCACTCATAATCCCTATCCTTAAGCTTCGCATAATCGCGGAGCAGTTTTTACATTATGAAATATTTTACGTTTTTTCATAATACATAAATTCTTTTAATAAAAAAAGCGGCTTAGCGCCGCTTTTTTATAATTATTCAGCTTTGCCAACTGATCCGAAAAGTTCCATCTTTTCCTTAACTGTAGCCTTGATAGCGTCAGCACCAGGAGCAAGTAACTTACGAGGGTCAAATCCCTTACCTTCAAGATCTTTACCAGCTTCTACATACTTACGTGTAGCTTCTGCGAATGATAACTGGCATTCTGTATTTACATTGATCTTAGATACACCAAGATCGATTGCTTTCTTAATCATATCTTCTGGGATACCTGTACCACCATGAAGAACTAATGGCATCATGCCTGTCTTCTGCTGGATAGCATCTAATGTTTCAAAGCTAAGTCCTTCCCAGTTTTCTGGATATTTTCCATGAATGTTACCAATACCTGCTGCAAGCATATCTACACCAAGATCTGCAACTGCTTTACATTCATCTGGGTCTGCACATTCACCCTTGCCGATAACGCCGTCTTCTTCACCACCGATTGAACCAACTTCTGCTTCAATTGATAATCCTAAAGCGTGTGCAACGTTTACTAATTCCTGAGTCTTAGCAATATTTTCTTCGATTGGATAATGTGAACCATCAAACATGATTGATGTAAATCCAGCCTTGATACACTTATAACATCCCTCGTATGAACCGTGGTCTAAGTGAAGAGCTACAGGAACTGTAATACCTAATTCTTCATCCATAGCCTTTACCATAGCTGCAACTGTTTTAAATCCAGTCATATACTTACCAGCGCCTTCTGACACGCCTAAAATAACAGGGCTCTTTAATTCCTCTGCTGTTAAAAGGATTGACTTTGTCCACTCAAGATTGTTGATGTTGAACTGTCCAACAGCATAGTGACCTGCTTTTGCCTTGTCTAACATTTCTTTAGCTGATACTAACATAATGTACCTCCATATAAATTTATATATTTGTTAAAATTATAACCATTTTTCATTATATAATAAAAAATCTAGTTTGCAAACCTTATTTTACTCTTATTTTCATGCTCTTGCTCCATTTTCCGTATATTTTTACACCTCTGGAGTCAATCTGGTATGCTCGCACTTTAACCTTGTAGGTTTTCTTTGATTTAAATTTGCCAAAAGTTACAATCTTAGACGGTGTTGTAGTTGTCTTGTTTCCAACCTTTATCTGGAAACCATCTGCTTTTTGATTAGCACTCTTCTTGTATGTATATTTGACTGTTACATATTTTTTGTAGCGCTGTTTTGTTTTCTTTAATGTTACCTTGCCATTCTTTATTTTAATCCATTTTGCCACAACGTTTTTGTCTGCATCACCATAAAATCTTGTCCTGTCGGTGACCTCGTCATTGCCACAATACCAGCCCGCAAACTTGTAGCCTTTTCTTGTGATTGTTGGAAGAACAGCAGTCTCGCCGTCCTTAAGATTCTGTGTTGATATAACGTTGTCATTGCTAATAAACAATACTGAATGCTCATCCACTAAATCCTTGTCATTTGATTTGAATGACAATGTTGGGCCATTCCACTTCTTTTGATAAACCCTTACATAATCAACCTTCACCTCTGCCGACTGGAAGCTTTCTATAGGAGCCATGCGCGCAAGGTTTCCACCAACTGCACAATTTATAACAAAGTAAAACTCCTTGCGAATCTCAGACATTGTAGAAGCTGTGATGTTTTCTGTTTTGAAAACTTCATCATCCAGGGTCCACTCTATTGTTGTTGGAGTCCACTCAATGCCGTATGTGTGCCATTGTGTCTTATTTGTCATGCTTGTTCTGGTTGCAAGATATGTATCTTCCTTTGGTTTATACAGCTCGTCTTCATAATGCAAGGTTCCCTGAACGAAATGAGCAAAATTCCAAGTCTCTAATATATCAATCTCACCACAGTATGGCCATCCCTTTGGCTCGAACTGTCCAAGCATCCAAAATGCCGGCCACAATCCCTTATCATCCGGAAGCTTTATTCTTGCTTCAAGCTTTCCATACTTAAAGTATGCCTTTCCGCTTGAGTTTACTCTTCCTGATGTATAGGTTGTTTTGTCTCCGTTCTTTTCAGCTCTTGCTGTGAGTACAAGACAGCCGTTTTCTACCTTGACATTGTCTTCACTATCTGTGTAGTTCTGCAGCTCATTGTTACCCCAGCCCCAATTTCCTGTGTCATAGTTCCAGTTGTTTTTATCAAGCTCTGTTCCGTCAAACTCGTCACTCCAAACGAGCTTGTACTGGTTGTTTGCGTTTGAGCCGGTAGTTCTTACTGCTGCAGATGTGGTAGCTGTGAATGTTAGCGAAAGTGCTGCGCAGAATAGGGTTGCGATGGTTAATGTTTTTGTGATTTTTTTCATGTTGATTTCCCTTTCAATTTTTGTGTAATGGTTGTAATTTATAAGATATTGAAAGTTTAACATTTTGTGGTGGGGATTTCTATAGTTTTATATGTTATTTATATCATTGATTAACATATCACTCATCTTTACGATTATTAATCACTCTTCACTAGTATTCCTAATTAATTAAGATTTGAAAGCGATTTCATAATTAAATCAATATCTTGATTTTCAAGTTCTTGTATTATATGCAAATATGTCTTTTGAGTAGTAGTCATACTTGCATGGCCTAACCTTCTAGCTACACTTCCTATCGAAACACCAGCATACAATAAAATGGATGCATGCGTATGTCTTAGTCCATGTATGGTAATTTCTGAAATTCCTAGTTTCTTACAATATCTACTTAGAATTCCATTTATAGTTGAATTATATATAGGTTCATACTCTCCATTGATTTTCTTGACAAAAATAGGTTCATCTTGCCTTAATTCCTTTGTTAATGTTGCGAACTGCATTACTGTTTGCCAATCAATTTGTATTTTTCTTATTGATGATTTGTTCTTAGTTAAAGCAAATCCACCCCCGGACTTATAATTCCAAGTCTTACTAATCGATAAGCTTTGATGTGCAAAATCAAAATCACTAGGTGTAAGTGCTAAAGCTTCTGAAAATCTCATTCCCGTCTTTGCCACCAAAAGAATAAAATAATCCCAATTAACTTCTCTATCGAGTTGTAAACTTGCCAATAAATTATGAAGTTCAAATTGGTTAAGATACTTAATCTTTTTTTCTTTAGGAGTCTTACCTTTAATTATTACTTTTCTGGTAGGATCTCTAGGTATCAATCCTTCATCAACTGCATCAAGAATAGCACCTTTTAATTGATGATGAAAATCCATCGTAGTTTGTCTCTCATGATATACTGCGTAATCATTTATCAATTGCTGATAAATAATTCTAGAAAAATCACACAATTTTACTGTTGGAATAAGTCTTTGTAACCATTTTAATGTCATCTTATACTTTGAAAAAGTAACATCCCTAATTGCACCTTCCTTATAAACCCTTATCCATTGTTTATAGTAATCTACTACTAAATCTGTTGCTTTTATTTCATCTAGCATATTAAACCTCCTATATTCTAATACCAGTGAAGAGCAACTATATTTTTTTAGTAATATTATATTTCTTTTATATCTACCTATCCCAATTTTCAGGTTCTTTGATATCTTTTCCACCTGAAAGAATAAAATCTTCTAAAAGTGAATTGATTTTATTATTCACCTTAAACATCGGTATTCTTTCACCTTCTATGCACGCAAAATACTCTTGAGCATCTTCTTTCACAACTGATGCTTTTAACTCATCAAAACGCCCATATTCATTAATGTTTTCTTTTGTAACATTTGCATTCAACAAGGCTGTCACAAGGTTTATATCAATGCCAAAATATTTAGATAGTCTATCTATTTGTGAACGCTTCATTTTGTTTGCATACTTATATATATAATCTTGCAGAGTTAATCCTTCTTGAAGTATAACATCTCCAGTCTGAACATCATGAAGGAATAGATTAGCCATTTTTTGATCCTCCTGAGACAAAAAAGCAAATGAATTGTGTAATTGTTCTAGAGTATTATCCAATTCCTCTTTAGATACATTAGGTTGATTCAACGCCTTTAACCATTTTTCAAACTTTAAATTCATATATCTATAATCAATTGTTTCTGTCTTAAGTTCTGTTAAATATGGGTCTATCTCAAATGTAATATCACCATCTTCTCCATTATTATCATTAGGATTTGGATTTCGAAGTTCTCTATATCTTTGTTCCAAAATCATATACATATCTTTTGTAGGCAATACTTCTATATAAGTTTCTTTTTCATCGTCATCATCTGACACTTGAACTATATCTTTCCAATCAAATCCTTGAATTTCTGCAGCTTGCAAATAAGTTGAGAATTGTCTAAACAATTTAGCAAATTTAGCTTTTGATACCACATCATCTGGAAGTCTTTCTAAATTAGGAACTCCTGCTCCTGCAAACACTTCCATCATATCTTTAAATGCTAAATTCATATGCTCAACATTTGCAGGAAGATGATCAACAAATAATCCAGCTGGTCTATCTCCAGAATATAACTTAACTGCTAATTCTATATTTTGTTTCATTGTGTGAGGCTTTCTATAATAACGGATAGAACCAAATGGTTTTTCGTTAATGTTAAATAGTCTGTTTGTTCTTGAAAAAGCCTGTATTAAATTCTGATAAACTAAAAGCTTATCTAAATATAGAGTATTAATCCACTTAGAATCGAATCCTGTAAGCATTTGATTTACCACAATCAATAAATCTAACTGCTGGTCTGGTTTAATTCTCTCATATGGTTTCTTATGCGCCAATCTAGCAGATACATCTTTTTTAAAAGACGCATAACCACCTATATCAAAACGTTGGTCATATATTTTATTATAATCTTCAAGCATTTCTTTTAATCCGTCTTCTTTTTCCAAAGATTTTTGTCCACCAGTATTATCAATTGAGGGATCAAACAACCCTGTGACTCTTAGTTCTGGCATTTTTTCCTTGAACTTTTTATAATATCTAATTGCCTCTGGAATACTACTTGTAGCAAAAACTCCATGAAATTTGTTGTTTCTACTCATAACAAGCCAATTACTTGTAATGTCATCTACTATAGCATATTGATAATCATCTGTTTCATACTGCTCTTTTGGAATATAGCTTTCAATTCCTTTCAAAACAGTTCCATCATCTAAATATGTATCGGCCATAGGTATCTCTTGCTCAGACATATAGTGATAATACTTTTTTCGCTTTTCAGGATTATTTAACGCCTCTTGAACAGAATCAGCCTTTGCCTGATATAATGCAACCTCGTTTCTTATATCTTTATCCTTATATACCATTACCATAGTTGGATCAAAGCCCAAAACGTTTTTGTCCCTAATACCATCGGCAATACTGTATCTATGTAATTCATTACCAAATATATCTGCGGTAGTACTCATAACCTTCTCATTTTCTGTAAATACAGGTGTTCCTGTGAATCCAAAGAATAATGCATTTGGAAATGTTTCTTTAATAGTAGCAAGCATCTCACCAAAAGTTGATCTGTGACACTCATCAATTATGAAGACTATTCTCTTTGACTGCATAGTCTCAAGATCTTTACCTCTCATCTTTACATAAGCATCTTGCTTTATATTACTCATCTTCTGTATTGATGAAACAATCAATGTGTCTTTTGGATCTATACTCTTTAATTTGCTAATAAGCATAATTGTATCTTCAGTCTCTTGAACATCATCTTCATTATCTGCAAAAGCTCTATACTCT
Source organism: uncultured Eubacterium sp. (assembly GCA_964631845.1). Classification (GTDB taxonomy): domain Bacteria; phylum Bacillota; class Clostridia; order Lachnospirales; family Lachnospiraceae; genus Eubacterium_G. Next base: position 9,064 of record CAZWAG010000007.1, on the reverse strand, counting down.
TTTAACGATTGAGTTCCTAACTCAATTCTATCCATTAAAAATACAACTTTATCAGCATCTTTAGAATTTGCTATTAACTGAGCAGATTTAAATGATGTCATTGTTTTTCCTGAACCTGTTGTATGCCATATATATCCACCCAACTGATTTCCATCCTTCCAATTCTTTTTAGAAACACAGTCTGAAATTCTATTTGCAGCATAATATTGATAGCTTCGCATAACTTTAAGAACTCCATCCGAATCATCAGCGACAGTATAAAAACCTACAAGTTGGTGAGCTAGTGGAATAGACAAAATAGTTGAAGCTATAGTTCTCCAATCATTAATTGGCTCATTGTTAAAATCTGCCCAATGAAAAAAGAAGTCCGGATTAAACTCACCATCTGGACCTGGATTTGCAAAATATAATGTTTCCTCTGGATTCATAGCAAAGAAAACCTGTATAAGCGAAAATAAACCCGTAAACATTCCTTCATGAGCATACTTCATTATTTGATTTGTTGCTTCTGAAACAGGTACTCCCGTCTTTTTCAATTCAATATGAAATACGGGCATTCCATTGATCAGCAACATTATATCACCACGTCTATCCTGCAGTACTTTTTCATGACGCTTAAAGATAGGTTGCTCAACAATCTGGTATCTACTCTGTCCTGCTGCAATTTCCATTCGATCATATATTTTCAAGCTTACTTCTTTACCATAGTGCAAAGTATCTTCTGGATTTTTTCTAGTAATAGATACTGTCTTGCCATTTATAAATCCGTTTAGAGCTAATGGCGTACGTAGAGCGTTAATTTGTTCAATCAATTCTTTCATTTCTTCACGAATTAATGGGCAGTCGTTAAGTCTATCTATCTCTCTATTATTTTCAAATAGAATATCTGCCCAGTTTTGAATAAGTTGATCTTCTGTTTGATTCTTTAAAATTTGTTTTTCCCATCCATTACTCTGAAGTGCAGCGATAAGTGCACTTTCAAATTCTAATTCTTTATCAAATCCGCTCATGTTTTTCTCCTGTTTTTCTTTATATTTTTTATCTATTTGCTTACTCTGATGAAGGGTGATAAGGTTGTCAATGTTGGCGAAATACTCCCCGATTTTCTTTTGCTCATCCTTACTTGGTAGTAAAACTTCAAAGGTTTCTACACTTCCTCTTGAAATATTCAACTGAGATGAACCAACACCTTGTAGTTTAAAATATCTCTGATGAGCATTAATGTAAGAAAACAAATACTTAATATCCGCAATACCATTATTTCTTAATAATGCCACACGCTGATTCAACACAAACCTGTTATTTTCAGGGATTATTGCTACTCTCCCAAGCAAATCGCCATGTCCTACATCACTAAGAACCATTACCAAATCATCCTTGATAAGTGTCTCTGTTTCTTCATCAAAAAACTTTCCAGAGGGTTTTAATCCACCATCAATAGAAATAGAATTTAAGTTCACCAACTCATATTTTCCGACATCAGACTGCTTTTCTTCGTGCCCTATTCCATTTCGATATGTTGTTAGTTCTCCCAACTTACGCTGTTCCCAAGATATAACACAAACATAGAATCATGTATAAAACGCAAACACTGATGAAGGGTGATAAGGTGGTCGAGGTTCTCAAAATACTCTCCAATCAGTTTTTGCTCTTCTATATCTGGTATTATAATCTCAGCGTTCAAAATATTCTGAGAGTTTAGTGATTCAAATGTTGACCCACAGGACAAGCTCTTCCAGTATCCATCCGAATCCATTTTTACAAGCAAATGAAATATAAATTCATTACCTTTTATTGCTGCCACACCTCTTCCAATAACTGCATCAAACGCTGTTTTTCCCATTGCTCCGGCAGGTGCCCTTACACTCATAATCAAATCTCCTGCCTGTGCAGTTTTTGTCTTTTGTGTAGTCCACATTCTTGGATTCACCCATCCATCTTTCAAATCAGCGTTCCCTTGGACCAAAATATATTCGCTTGGTACATCACTATATGTTGAGCCATCAGGAGATTGCCCCATTGTAATCACACATTCCTCCCCCAACTTACGCTGTTCCCAATCATCATCAAATCCTTCAAATCTAATCTTTGGCGTTTTGTTATCTTTCATTAGAAACCACCTCCAAAGAACTTCATTAATTCCGCGATACCAGCCATATCAGCTTCTGAACCGGATAATTCAGATAACATTTGTACCAATTTATTTTCTGTGCTGTTTATTTCGTTCTCGATATCTGCAAATGTATCTTGGTATTTCTTTGACATTTCTTCCAGCTTTTTTTCAAACTGAGATATCAACTTTCCTGACAACTCATCAATACCCTTTATAATTGGATTTATCCATTTACATTCAAGAATATATTCAATGTCCTTTTCAGACAGATTTTCAATCACTTCTTTTGTCTTCAAATGTAATTCATCTTCTGCCTTTTTAACATTACTCTTTAACGTTTTTTCATCTGCATTCATCTTTTCAGCTTTTTTGAGCAAATCTATTAATGTTTTGTATTCTATTTCTCCACTTGACTTAAGAGCTTTTACTGTATTTTTAATATTCTTAAAAATAAATTCATCTCTATTCTCGCTAAGGGAATCACCTAACAATTCCTTATCGTCCTCAGATAAATCACTTAACATTGATTCATATGATGCAACTATTTCTTGCAGCTGCACCTTCTTTTTTTCAATGCTTTCAACCACATCTTTAAGTAATGTAGATTGTACCAGTTCAAACGGAATTATATGTCCTTTCCACCCCTCTTGTACTTCTGTTTCTTTTCCGTTTTTCTTTTTGATAATCATATTTGGATCTACTTGTTTTATAGCTTCTTTTCCTTCTGTCTGTATCAATTCAATGTCGCCTGCTATATAATCATAATTTGATTTAAAAATTTCATACGCTTCATACTTATCAATCAATTTTACATTTTTAAATCTTCCTAGAATATCTTCTGATATTCTATCCTCTTCCATAATTATCTGAACTTCGCTTACATTTTCTATTAATTGTTTCTTTAATTCGTCCTTTAAACCTTCAAACGCAGTTTTATAATTATTTAAAAATTTTCTAACATCAACATTATTCTCTATGGTTTTCTTTATATTCTCAACCTTTACCGTAGCATAGCTACCATTTGTGTCAAATAATTCTTCCTTTAATGTAGGAAATTCTTTCCAGAACTCATCAAGTTGTGCAATTTCATTTTCTGGAATGCCACCAAACATTGTTGCATATATATCCCATGATTCTGTTGCTTCTGAAGAATCAACATATCTTGGAATATTCAAGTTATAATCGTTATCTCGGATTTCTTTCTTGCTTACTTTTCTTGAATACTTATCAATATCCAAACGCCCTTTTATTGTATCTGTTATTTTTTTTATATCACACGCACGAAGCTTATTATTTTTCCCTTCTTTTGCAAATCCTTTAGATGCATCAACTATTAATACATCTGTATTGTCTCGTTTCTGTCTTAAAACCATTACAATTGTCGGAATACCTGTTCCAAAGAAAATATTAGCAGGCAACCCAATAATAGCGTCTATATTATTTTGTTCAATTAAATTCTTTCTGATTTCACCTTCTTCTCCGCCTCTAAATAGAACGCCATGCGGAAGTACAATTGTCATTATTCCGTCTGGCTTTAGATGATATAAATCATGTAATAAGAAAGCATAATCTGCTTTAGATTTCGGTGCTAACCCATATCTTGAATAACGTGGATCTGACTCTTTTCCTGCTGGTTCCCAATTTTGAGAATAAGGGGGATTACTTACTACTGCATCTACATATAATGGTTCATAAGTTGCCATTGGATCTGACTCATCAAAATATGGCCAATCTTCCTCCAATGTATCTCCATTTCTAGTTACAATATTATCTGGAATAATTCCTCTCATTACTAGATTCATTCTTGTTAGATTATAAGTATTAGCCTTCAATTCCTGTGCATAATATCGAATATTATTTTCTTTACTTATATATTTAGAAATAGCACGTCCAATATTTATCAACAGCGAACCTGATCCTGATGTTGGATCATAAATCTTTATTTCATCATGATTTTTCAAATGGTTTGCAATAATTTCTGACATCATCAAAGAAACTTCATGAGGGGTATAGAACTCACCAGCTTTCTTTCCGGCATTAGCAGCGAATTGACTGATTAAATACTCATAAATAAAGCCTAATACATCATAATCCTGTTTTCCATCCATTGGAATTTCATTTATCAAATGAATCAAATCACTGATTGCTTTTGTCTGTGACTTTGTGTTATCTCCTAACTTACTAAGTCCAGTTTCTAGCGTCGCAAAAATGCCTTCAAACACTTTTTTGTGTGAAGGTGATATTAATCTCGAAAATGACGACAGTGCTGTTCTAACATTGTCTACACTGAAATCAGATCCCATATTTATCCATGTTGAAAACAAATCTTCATACGCAATAAAATATCCAAGCTTAGTATGGGCATTATTCACCAGTTCTTCATCTTCTTCATTGACATATCTCTTAATATCTTCATCCTGATAGTCAATCTCATGTAACCATTTTTCTTCCTTATCTGAAAGATATTTGTAGAAAATAAAGCCAAGAATATAGTCTTTGTATTCATTTGCTTCAATCTTAGAACGCATCTTATTTGCTGATTCCCATATTTTTGCTGCTAACTGTTGTTTATTCATTTTCTAAACTCCCTCTATGTTTATATTTCTTGTAAAAATACTTAATTATAAAAATATATCTTACTGCAATATTATCAACATCATAAATTGCCACATTTTTCCTCTCGTTCTATATTTTTATCCGAATCATAATTTCACTTAATTATATCAAAAAAGCATTGCAAATAAAATAATAATATCAATACATCTTTTATGTTAAATAAAAAACTAAATTCCACTTCATCATGTAAAAATCATAATCAATATAACGCATACAATTGCTACCCCTTTAACTATAACATTTGAATTTTTATACATCGGCTTGTCCTCCTTTATTATTTCTAATCCCAATCATCATCGTCATCATAGTCGTCCCAGTCCCCCAGGCCTCTTTCTATTTCCTCATCCTCCTGCTGAATATAATCCAACTGTGCTGCACGCTCTGCTACATCAAGTGTTCCATCTCTGTCAAAATCAAACATTGCATCAAAATTATTATCTACATCATTATTCCAAAATCCCATATTGTTCCTCCTTTTATAACGTTAACTGTTATTAAAACTTTTCAACCAAATTGTTATTTCGCTTTTTCTTCTGACTCAATGATAAGTTCACAAAGAATACCTCTAGGCATCTTATACAGAACCTTTCCCATTGCCGTATCACCAATCTTGTCATAGATTCTGCCTGCGCTGTAGCTCTCACCAATAACTGTACCACAGCTATTTGCCACATGACCAATCTTTCCGATTACTGGAATTTTTACAAGTATTGCCTCATTGTCGTACTTATTGTCAGGTTCCTTTTCAAGCATTACTTCCATACCTGCTTCGATGAATTCGTCTCCTTCAAAAAAACTTGTTCCTGTAATTGTAAAATAAATCTTGTTTGTCATAGCTTTGTCCTCCATTCTTTACAAAATTTTAATTTTTTTACTGCTACATCCAATGGTTTCTATGGTTGAATTTTCTCAAATTTCCTGTCCAATAATCGCCCCTCGAACATCGAATGAACGTTCGGAAGTTGCACCCATCTTCGAAAGTGATTACCCTCCAACGCTCCATATTGGATGTGCCGATTGTTCTCCCTTCAAACGGTTTTTTTATTTTTTATAAAAAAAGAACACTCCCTAAGGAATGTCCCTAATTTTCTCTCATTATAACTAATCATTCAGATTTTTTGTCAATTCTTTTTCAAATGAAAATTTAAGTTGTTCTAGCAGTTTCTTTTCCATATTAAGCAACTCCTCCATCTTGTTTCTCCCTTTCCTTTTTCCAAGGAAAATCACTCTATGATGCTTTGAAGTTATATACTGCTTTCATAATATCTACCGAATACTCTACTTCTCACCTAAAACGCTATCTACTGTTCATTTCGTATGCGTTTAAATATCTCATACTGACGCTCTAGTTCTTCCTTCTCATCAATTAACATTCCTTTTGCCTCTAAAATCCTCTCAATAGCCTGTGACGGATCCATTGTATGATAAGGTAAAAATACATCCCTCAATTCTTTGGGTTTTACTACTTTATATACCTGAGCAGAAGTCATATCATAGGTGAATGCAAAATATCTATAAATGTATCCAATCCAATATATTTCATCTTTGGTGTATTTAACTGAGCCATAATTTGAGATACCATACTCTTCATTTATCAAGTCTAAAATATCATTTGCCTGAATATTGCTTTCAAGAACGGATTCATTATCAAGTCTTTTAGCTATTTCACTCTTCATAAAGCGTCTAATAAAAATTTCAGAACTTGTATCCATTTTATCAATAGAATTTTCAAATGCCTCTGCTTGTAATTTGCATAAGAGTAAGCCATCCTTTGAAATCTTCTTCATACATTTGTCACCTCTTTACTCCAGAATTTCATCAATATACCGACCCTGACCTCTATATTGCCTCTTTGCTAATTTTACTTTATCATCTCCAAGTTTAGACTCTTCAAGTCTTACATTCTTATAGTATTCTCTTTCATTATTCGAAATATAACAACGCTCAATAAGTTTTACCTGAGATACTGCTTTTTCACTAATAAAGATATATTGCATTCCAAGATTTGTTGCCGCCAAACAATGTTTACATTGCTCATCTGTGAGCTCTCCTGCGATAAATGAATTAATAATCTGAAACATACGATTGTCTGCAATTGGAGCAATTATGTAATCACAGTCTTTTGACTCTTCCACAAGAGCCTTTATTTTCGGGTGATTCTTATACTCATCTAGCGTTTCCCTATAATATGCAATTGTCATCATCCATTCTTGATTTACTTCATATCTTTTACATTTCAAGTTTATATCATTAAAACTCAAATAATAAACAGAAGAATTATCAAATCCTGAAACAAACGATATTGCTTGTTCGTAACTTTCCCCGGTATAAAATCCCTGTCCAAAATCATTGTTTTGTCTACCATGATGAACATCTATCTCTCCAGCTATTTCACCTTTAGCTCCATGAAACAATAATTTTGCAGTGGTTCCTAAATCATCTCTCCAAAGCATTTCCTTTAACTTATTTACCTTAATCTTTTTATCAAATGCATACGAATATACACCCTCCAAAAACCTTGGAGATGGTTCAGTTTTTCCTAATTCATTTCTTGATATAGTCACTCGCTCTACGCCAAGTTGATTGGCAAATTCACTTTGTGACAGACCTAATATCTCACGAATCGATTTCAAGTCTCCTGAAAAATTGTAATTCATTATAATCACCTCTAACTTGTTTATAACATATTACTCAAACAAGTTCAATATAAACTTGCATGTGTCACAATACTCAAATAAGTTTATATTGCAAATTGTAGCATATAATGATTTAGTTCAGCTTTGTAATAGCTACCGATTGTACTAACTATCTACTCTTTTTGTAATGTAAAAAAGAATAAACTGTTGGAACTATCACCATAACTGCGATAGATATGGTTATTATCCATACTCTTAATTCAGTGAACGATGAAGCAAAAACTACAACTCCACCTACGACCCACACAAACCCTGCTAATCTATGTGTTTTATTCCAATTATCTTCATTATCTAAAGTCCATGGAATCCTTATACCTACTGTGTAAGTCTGCTTTGTTTTTGGAAGATAATTTCCTATGATAATAAATATAACTCCCAAAAGCATCGGAACAATCACCTGCACCGGTACACTTTTACCCATCGCATTTGATAGTGTAATTCCTGAACATACTACAGAAATTATTGGAATAATCCAACATACCACCGTCTTTATTTTCTCACCCATATTGTCATATTTTGGATCTATTTTCATTAATACCGGCATAAACAAGCTTAATAACAATAATCCACCTGGTAAAATAATTGTCGCTACAAATTTTGAAGCTGTTCCGTTGACATTTCCATTCGCATCCCAATGTATTGCAACTGTATCAGGTAATTGTGGGTACAAAATAATTGCCATTATAATTGGTAATAAACAAACCATTGTTGTTAGAATACTAGTTCTCTTATTTATCATCGTTGTTCCCTCCCTTTAATTCCGATATCCACAACATAACCTCTTCAAGCACTGAAGCATTTAGCGTGTAATAAATAAAATTCTTTTCTTTCCTTACTTCAATTAATTCTGCTTTTTTCAGCAACGATAAATGATGTGAAATAGTTGCACCTGTCATATCAAATTGAGCGGCTATATCACCTGCTGTCATACTTCCATTCTTCAAAAGATTCAGTATTGAACGTCTTGTTGGATCTGACAAAGCCTTCATAGTTTCATTAAAACTCATTTCATTACTTCCTCCAAAAAGTATTTAGATGTTTATCTAAATAGATAGTAGCTCTTTTTTTCATAAAAGTAAAGACCTATTTAGACTTTTTTCTAAATAGGTCTTTCCCTTTACAATATCACTTCATTTTCAAATTTATTATCCGGATGCATTCTGCAACCAGGGAATCAATTATTTTTTACACGAACTAGGATTATACGCATAAAAGTTCTTCTTATTCAAATCATCCTGTATCAATCTCAAGGCTTCACCAAATCTCTGGAAATGAACGATTTCTCTCTTTCTCAAAAACTTAATTGGGTCTGCCACTTCGCAATCCTTAACCAATGTCAGGATGTTGTCGTAGGTTTTTCTGGCTTTCTGCTCGGCAGCCATATCTTCAACCAAATCTGCTATCGGATCACCGCTTGACTGAAACTGAGTGGCTGAGAAAGGAACTCCGCCGGCAGCCTGTGGCCATACGCCTAATGTATGGTCAACATAGTATTTCTCAAATCCAGCCAGGTCTACCTGGTCGCACGGAAGATCTTTCACGAGCTGTGATACTATAGCTCCTACTATCTCAAGATGCCCAAGCTCGCTCGTGGTTTGACTATATCATTGAAAATTATCAAGTAGAAACTGATGATAAA
>CAZWAG010000006.1:0-59298 GCA_964631845.1 uncultured Eubacterium sp. | reverse complement strand
GTACTTTTGTATAGGGTATCTTCAAAAAAGTTGCTCAAAATCGAAAATACGAGGTAAAATCAATCCGAACCGGAATTTAGTTTTTCATTTGACCAAGACAGACCCAAGACAGACCTTACGTGCCACCATCATCCTATCTTGATTCCAATTTTAACCCATATGTTGTCCATTATTCAGTACTTATAACACTAAAAAAGACACTAAAAAAGATATACAATCGCTTTTATACACCGTTTTTTTCTATAGAAACAGGTGAAGAAAGGGCGTATCATCTTCCCCTTTCGAGTTTCCACTTCTTATCACCACACCTACGTCCATCACCCGCATTCTGCTTCTCTGTCTGCTTCATCGTTTCCTCATAGATACTTTGATAGTCTTCATATACTTCTGCACCATACAGATTAAGCCCCAACTTTTTCAACACCAATCCATGCAACTGCAGATTATAACGGTTATCATCAATCCTAAACTCAAATATTCTCGCTTTATCCATAATTGACAGACGATCATATGACGTATAAGATTTCCGAACCACATCGACAATCTCCTCAGCACGTTGTTCTATAGTTTGTTCAGCAGTTGCATTTACATGAACCTTCAAATCTTCAACATCAACAGTCTCGTTTATAGCCGTTTCTGAAATATTCTTAATCGCTTCAAACATATCACATTCCTCAACATCAAATTCTCTTTTATCCGTTTCATCAGAAACCGCATAGGTTCCGTATTCCGACTCCCGAATATCATATGCTTCATCCTCCAATATAGGTTCTGAAGCATCTACAGGTTGTTCTTCCACAACCCTGTCAGTATTCTCTACAATTCCAAACTTCTCCGCAATATCTCTCTTCTGATAATTGTACATCATAGGAACGACTTCCTCAGCGCCATAGTCAAGTTTCTCTGCTTCATCTACATAGCCATATGCTGTATATAGTTCTTCGTTAATACAGACATCCGCCATATGCATATCACTCTTCGCCCTTTTCTTTTCAGCTTTAAGATTATCAAGTTCATTAGCACTTTCCAAATTCCAGATTTGATATTCCTTGAAGTCTTCCACAGTCTTGCATTTCCTTTTACGGACATATCGTTCTTTGTAAATCTCCTTCTGCCGACTGTCTACTTTTGCTAAAGTCTGCTTTGCTTCGTCATGCAATCGCATAAGGTCGGTAACACTCGATATATCATTCTTACAAATAAAAAGGTATTGCTCCTGCAAAAACTGCATTCGCCTAATTTCCTTTGCCATATCTGCCGAACGATATTGATAACACTTCTTTTCTATCAGCCCCAAACGATACATTTTCGCATAATACTTCTTCTGTAAGGGCGTCAAATTCGCACGTTTCACATACAGAACACTTTTCGTATTGTACCTTCTGTAATACTGACCATAACCATATTTCAGAATTGCGGGCAATTCTTCCTTTGAAAAGATAGTATCTAACTTATCCAATCGATGATAAAGTTTCATCCCTGGAATTCTCACGCTCAAATAATCTCTCCCCTTAAACTCATACCCCATCCTTTTCATCAGGAAAATAAAATGCTCTAAACTGCCTGCATAGGAAAGGCAAAGTCTTGCATTATCTAAAATATAATCTTTGAAACTCTGCTCATACTCCCACTTTTCCTTGGACATATTTACAGGTTCCTTAGCATATTCTGCCGGCATAATTTCCAGTCCCAACATCTCACAATACTTGTTTGTAGCAGGCTGCAAATGATGCTTCCAGTTGCCTTTCGGTGAATTATATTTCTGTCCTGTAACCAAATTCACACTATTCCAAATAATATGCACATGAGTGTGTTCTTTATCCGTATGAATACCATAAACTGTTTCATATTCACCGTTTAGAATGTCTCCTATAAAACCTTCCGCAACAATTTTTGCCTGTTCCGGTGTTACCGCTTCTTCCGGTGGAAATGATATAATTACATGATATCCCTGCCGTTTCCCCGATTTACCATATAAGCTCTTTGTATCCAGCATCTGCTCATATGCAGTATCCGGCAGGCAGTTGACACTGCCCACCAGATGACATTGCTCCGTCTTATCCGGATTCTGAATATACTCCAACGCATTCTTAAGATGTGCTGCAGGATTACCCTCAGTCGCACAGTTGATATTTAAGATTTTCGTAATTGCCATTCGTCAAGCACCTCCCTAAATATCTTCAACAGTCTGTCCAGTTTCAGTTCTATATCAAATAAATCACTACTTCTAAGAAACTTATTTGTATTCACCATTCTGGCAATCTGATTCACATTTGTCGCCACACCACTAACCTGCCTGATAAGATTTGCTCTGTCGATTGCAAACGTGCTATCTATATTACCATTACCATGAATAAGCTCTCTGATATATCTGCTACGATTCATTCCGGCATCCTTTGCCTTTTTATCCACTAACTCAAGTTCAGTTTCGGAAACTTTAACAGTTATCTTATGCTCTTTCAAATCCGAGCGGTACTTTTTCCTTCCATCTGCCATACACATAACCTCCAATCCTCGTTAATCTCTGACCATTCTTTTTTATCAGTCCCATAGTCATTTTCCTCACTTTCTGTTTCAATTCTGTTGTTTACAGCTTTTGCACCTCGCACTTCGTACTCGGTGTGTTTTGCGTCCACATTTCTCATTCCCATGCAAGCATGTAATTAGAAATGTTCACTTGTTTTGCAAGATGCGGAAAAGGTCTGACCTTTTCCCGAAAAAAATATAGCCGCTCACGCAGCTATCATTTTTTTCGTCTTGGCAGGGGCTCCTGCACCCCATATAATTACAGCCACGCATGGCTGGATATACAGTATCAAAGATAATATCCTGTAAGACAAAGCATATTACAGGCACTTTCTTGTAATACAAAACTGCTTTACAGCTCTGGGATTTTGCTTTACAAAATGTCTTACACGAACTCCTTTGTCTTACAGAAATTCTTACAAGCCTGAAAAGTAATCTAAGGCTTCATCCGGTAATTCTTCTGTAACTTGTGGTAATGCTCCGTTGTCAATTTCAACTTCTGTGGCTACTTTAGTTCCAATGCCATCAGCAACTGAATCACCATCTCCCGCACCGTTCTTCACGCCGGCTACTATCTTACCCTTCAAAGCCTCCAACACAACTTTTTCCACCAGTTCAGGCAGAGCCTGGAGCAAGGTCCTTTGATTTTCATCCAACCTTGCTCCCATCATTTCTACCAGTTCTTCATTCTGAGTCTTCCGTTCTGCAAGTACCTTAATTGTTTCCTGCTCCTGCTTTTCTTTATGGATAAAGGATAACAGAACCATTTTAATAAAATTGCTCTTGCCGCCTTTTAACACCGCCTTAAAATCAGGACTATCAAAATTCTGAAGATAATCATAAATTTCCTTATCTTCTCTCTTCGACAAATTCAATCTGAAATTAATCATCGCTGTATCCCTATCAGCCATACCAACACCTACCTTCTATACATCGCCGCCGTGATAAATTCGTATCCAATAGCGTTGGCTTTCACATCTTCCATATAGCAGATATGCTCACCTATGGTCTTACCATAAAGTTTCATTACAACCGCTCCTCCCCCACAGTAGATAATTGGTGTTATCGTCGGATTGTAACCGTTTTCCTTAAGCTTGCTTTCTACCAGCTCCGCAAATATGACAAGTTGCTCCTTAATAGTTTTCACAATCTCTGCTGCCAAACCTTTACACTGTCCGGTGTTCATAACTGTATGAATTTTATCCTCCGGTAGTTGTACATTGAACTGATTGTAAACCACATTCTGAATCTTATGGGTACAATCAATTAAAGCCTGTGGATGGGAAAAGCATTCCGTTTCGACCGGTCTATGATTTCTCACATGCACCACATCGATGGTTTTAGAACCAATGTCCACCACAAGTTGGTCTGCCTCCATATTCCCAAGTCTGTTAGCTACTGCCGCATAGCACTGTGGAAAGATTTTCACATCTGCAATCCTACAGGAATACTTCTTTCCACAATACTGGAATTCCTGAAAACCTCTGTTAAGATACTTTGCAAACACATCTTTCTCCTTACCAATTCTTCCAAATGGTGTACCTGCTGCAATTACCACATTATTATGATGATGCAAACCATTTCTTTTTAACTCCTCTGCAATAGCTACCAAGGTCAAGATGAAGTAATCGTCGTCCTCTGTCTTTTCATCTTTCATCGCAAGGCGACCTTCTCCAACCTTATAATAATTTCCCTTATAAAAAATGGTGTTTTCCTTAAAGGCTGGTTCGGTTGGTATTCTGGTCACACCATTCTCCATAACAAAGTGTGGTCCCTTGATTGAACAAAAACCATGATCAATCGAGACAATCAAAACATTCTTCTCTTTTATTAGCATAAATTAAATCCTCTCTTTCTCCGGCTCCACGCCGGTCTGTAAATAAATAATTCTTCCGTTGCAAAAAGCCTCCACGAAGGAAACCTTCAACCTCAGTAGTGATGATAAACTATAGCTGATAATACTGTTTCCTCCGCTACCATCCTCGCTTGCTCTCGAAGCTTCCACATTTCAATAGTAGATGCCGGATTTACAGGCTTGTGACTATCAAAATATCTTTGTTCTATACTCTCAAGCATCTCATAAGTATCTTCATTCACTTCCAAAGCTTTTTCTTCCAGCTTGCCGAATCGTAAGAGACTTTTATATCTGTCCGGGGCATTTTCTTTTATATACTCCATCCATAAAAGTCCGTATTTACCCACATTTACGCTCTCTCTTTCCATAGAAACAACCGGATAAAACAGACCATCTCTTTCTTCATAAGCAACACCTAATTCTTCAAAAACCGTCATAGCTTATACCTTCCTTTCTCAGATTTGCTTTCACGCAGCAAACGGAGAGTTACTGCTCTCAAATGTCCTGCCAAATGCAGGAATACCTCCTTTCTCAATGCTTCTAACGAAGCTATGTATCAAAAACCGCCCTCACTGGCAGCTCTATCATCTATGACATCGAAACTCATAAAAGTCCACGCCATTATGTGTGTATATACCTGCATAAGTTACATTAAAAATCGGTTGTGTTTCCAATAGAAGCATTCCTGCAATATAATCTGCAATTTTCTCCACACTTCCAAGCTTGTTTCCTACGATGTCAGAAGCGATATTTAAATCTGTTTCTACAAATACGCTATAATAACTGCCCTCTAATCCATCTAGAGGATAATACTCGTCATACTCCGCCTGCGTTATTTTTCCCTCCGCCAAAAGATTTGCAAGATTATCTTCCGTGGTAATCATTCCGCCTGCTTCACATTTGGCAATAACCTTATTTACCACCTGGTAAGGGTCATAAATTGTCGGCTCTAATGTTTCAGATTCTACAGGCTCCGACTTTGCAGGCTCTGATTCTGTAGGTTGTGGTTCTTCTGTTGACGTTTCTATATTCGCTGGTTCTGTAGGAATTTTAGGTCCCTCCGGAATATCTATTGGCTTTTCCGTTATAACTTCTGCACTACTCTCTTCTACCGTAGATTCCTCACTATCTGATACAAAAGTATTTTCTGAAGTCTCTATGACGGTTTCTGTGCCTTGACCCACATTCAGGTCCGAACCAACTTCTCCAGAGATTACTTCTTTATCAACCACACCATCTATATCTGCAATTTCCTGCTTAACAGTTCCTGTCACATCATCAGACTTAGCCTTATCCTCCATACCCCCTGCTACCATAACCATCATCACTATCATAAAAAGTACAAACATATTCCTCTTAATACTCATAACAAACACCATCCTTTCCAAATAATTTGCAGTAAAAAGTGACTTGCCAATTGTAACAAGCCACTCCTATCTGCTATAATTGAGTTGTTAATACATAACAGGTTGCTCTCCAGCTACGCCAATAGCTGATATGAGAGTAGCCTTTTTACTTGCCATCATTCCAGTTCCTCCGCTTCTGAATCTTCCTTTTCAAGAATTTCCAGAATATGCTTAAGAGGTATCAGCAAATCCTTATCAATCTCTACATCTTCCTCCATGAACTGCAACTCCTCAAGTATTGCTTCCAAATACATCCGCATCTGTCTTGCAACCTTACGTCCGCACACCACCTTAATCTCATGTTTAAGGCAACATTGAATCAGATAGTCTTGCTTCGACAGTCCGCTTAACGCTACCTGCACATTTAATTCATCCGCTTCCTCTGGCGACATTCGAAAAGCAACTGTTTTGCTTCTCCAACGATTGTAATTGTCATATCGTTTCTCGCTCATGATTTTCATCCTCGCTTTCGTCAAAATCTAAATCCAGACTTGCATTTTCCATATCAAGCCTGTCTGCCATCTCAATCTGTTTCGACGGAAACAGATGTGCATATCGATAAGTAATATCAATACTTTCATGTCCTACCCTGTCAGCAATCGCTACTGCCGAAAATCCCATATCAATCAGAAGAGATATATGACTGTGTCTCAAATCATGAATTCTAATCCTCTTCACTCCTGACAATTTACACCCTCTTTCCATTTCATGGTGCAGAAAGCTTTTCGTCACTTGAAACAACCTGTCTGTTTTCTTGTATCCATAAAGCATTGAGATATATTCCTTTATCTCTTCCACAAGAAATTTCGGCATCTTTATAATACGATTGCTTTTAGGTGTTTTGGGTGTTGTTATTAAATCTTTACCCTCAAGCCTTTGATATGACTTATTAATACGAACTGTATTTTTCATAAAGTCAAAATCTTCTGCTGTAAGGGCTAACACCTCACCCAGTCTTGCTCCTGTCCAATACAACATTTCAAATGCATAAAAGGATTGCGGCTTATCCATAATAGCCTCAGAAAACCGTTTATACTCTTCCTTCGTCCAGAAAAGCATCTCCTTGATTTCCTCTTTCCCCATGCATCCTGCCTGTCTTGCCGGATTACTTTTTAATTGGTAATACCTACAAGCATGATTGAAAATACAACTGAGCTGGTTGTGAATTGTCTTTCGATAAGTCGGAGAAAGACCTTCTCCATTATTATCTTTCATTGCAATCAACTCATTTTGCCACTTCATAACATCTGAGGCTGTAATTTCATTCATTCTCTGATCTTGAAAATACGGGAGTATCTTTGTTCTTACAATATGCTCCTTGGTCAACCACGTATTACGTTTCAATCTGTTCTGCATATCCTCTGTATACAACTTGAAGAATTCTCCAAATGTCATATCCAGATTACATTCCTCTTTCATTTTGAAATTTCTTTCAAATTCAAGAGCCTCTTTTTTGGTTTTAAAACCACGTTTTTTTACCTGTCTGTTCTCGCCTTTCCAGTCCTTACTGTAAAACTTAACGAACCAGGTACCTGTTGTCGGATCCTTATACGCCGGCATACTATCAACTCCTTCCAAAATTAATATTGATTGCAGGGCAAATAAGGTAATAAATAATTCCTCGTCTGCCCTGTTACCGCTAATTATCACACTTCACTCGGTATCATGAATTTCTTCATAAAGTAACTTCTATTTACTTTTCCATTCAAAACCATATATCCCTGACTCTTCAGTTCTGCATTCAGCTCTCTGATAATCTGATATGCTTTCGATCTGGAAATACCGAGTAATCGTCTGATTTCATCAGCCTTAATAAACATACATTCCTCCATCTGAGTTCCTCCTTTCGTAGTGTTATGTATCCGGTCAGGGATATTTTTGTGGCTTCCGTTCGTATCAGATGCTGTCAGTCTCACAACTGACCTTTAGTGCCAGCCTTACGGCTCACCTGTGGGCTACTCCTGCTCGAGTTCCTTTCCCACTCTTGATGAAAGTGTCTTTCCTTGCTCCTCTTGATTTCTCAAGCCTCTTCGCAAAGTCTGTTGGCACCTGATACAGCTCATTAAATTTTCAAGGTACAATCGTTCAAGTTTGTCTTTCTATACATATCTGTAGTAAATATGTTATTTGAGATTATTCTATACATATTTGTAGTAAATGTCAAGTGATTTTTTCTATATATTTTTGTATTAAAAATTCTTCACATTTCATTTTTGATGTGCTATACTTATTTAATCCATTTATGTATAGATTTTAGGAGGAACCACTCATGAATTTTGGAGATAGATTAAAGAAAATACGCACATTCAGAAAAATGACTATGGACGAATTCGGAGAAGCTCTCGGTCTTGAAGGCAAAAATCGCTCTGTTCGTGCATCTCAGTACGAAACCGGTGCACGTTACCCAAAACGCGATATGCTCATGAAAATTGCAGATGTTCTTCGATGTAATTACAAAGCATTAGATGATTATGGTCTTGGCTCCGCTGAGGACATTATAGAAACACTTTTCTGGTTAGAAGAAAGTGCTTACATAAACACATCCAATAAACATTTTCCTGAATATGAAGCACCCGGCAATCTGATTACACTGTGTGAAATGCAACCGGTAAACAATGACAAGGATGTAATATGTACTTATAACGAGGACATGAATACATCAATGTTTGCCCCAGTGGCAATCACGATTAATTATGGATTGGTAAACGATTTTCTTTTAGAATGGAATAAGAAAAAACAAGAACTTGCCAATGGAGATATTACTCCGGCAGAATACTTTGAATGGAAAATAACTTGGCCTCACGCCTAAAATATACTTATTCATAAAATAACGTTCCGTTTAGTACCAAAATAGTACCAAAAAGCATAAAGAAAGCCCGCAAAGCTTGATTTTTCAATACTTTGCGAGCTTTTCATTTTTATTCAAACTCTATCGTTCCAGGTGGCTTACTTGTCAAATCATACATTACTCTGTTTACACCCTTCACTTCATTTATTATTCTTGTCATTACCACATTCAATACATCATATGGTATCTGTGCAGACTCTGCTGTCATAAAGTCAATTGTTCTTACAGCTCGAAGAGCTACGGCGTAGTCATATGTTCTTTCATCTCCCATTACACCAACCGAGCGCATATTGGTGAGTGCTGCAAAATACTGGTTTGGCATCCAAGGTGCTTCCTTTCCGGTTTCTTCCTTGTACTGTGCCGCTGTCTTGTCTACTTCTTCGCGGTAGATTGCATCTGCATCCTGGACTATTTTTACTTTCTCAGCAGTTACTTCGCCGATAATTCTGATGCCAAGTCCCGGGCCTGGGAATGGCTGACGGAATACGAGTTCCTCTGGGATACCCAGCTCTAATCCGGCCTTACGTACTTCGTCCTTGAACAAGTCGCGTAGTGGTTCGATTATTTCTTTGAAATCTACATAGTCAGGCAAACCACCAACGTTGTGGTGTGACTTGATTACTGCTGACTCTCCGCCAAGACCACTTTCTACTATATCTGGGTAGATTGTTCCCTGTGCTAAGAAGTCTACAGCACCGATTTTCTTTGCTTCCTCTTCAAATACACGGATGAATTCCTCTCCGATTATCTTTCTCTTCTGTTCCGGCTCTTCTACACCAGCCAATTTATCGTAATATCTCTGCTGAGCATTTACACGAATGAAGTTCAAATCAAAATCACCCTCTGGACCAAATACTGATTCTACTTCATCGCCTTCGTCTTTTCTAAGTAAGCCGTGGTCTACAAACACACATGTAAGCTGCTTTCCTATAGCCTTGGACAATAAACCTGCCGCTACTGATGAGTCAACACCACCTGAGAGTGCGAGCAATACCTTTCCGTCGCCTACCTTTTCACGGATTGCTTTGATTGAGCTTTCTACGAATGAATCCATCTTCCAGTCACCAGCGCATCCACATACGTTATATACGTAGTTGCTAAGGATTTCCTTACCGCGCACTGTGTGCAGTACCTCCGGATGGAACTGAATTGCATAAAGCTTCTTTTCCGGACATTCTGCTGCTGCCACTGGGCAGTCATTTGTGTATGCACTGATTTTAAATCCAGGTGCTACCTGTGAGATGTAATCAAAGTGACTCATCCAGCACACTGTCTCTTCTTCAATTCCTGTAAATATCTTTGATTCTGTGTCTACCTTTACTTCTGTCTTTCCGTATTCACGGACAGGTGCCTTTTCAACCTTTCCACCTAAGATGTGCTGCATAAGCTGCGCACCGTAACACAATCCAAGTACAGGAATTCCCAGTTCAAACAATTCCTTTGTATATGTAGGTGAATCCGCTTCATAACAGCTGTTTGGTCCACCTGTCAAAATGATTCCCTTTGGATTCATTTCTTTAATCTTTTCAATGTCTGTCTTGTAAGAATAGATTTCGCAGTATACGTTGCACTCACGAACTCTTCTTGCCACGAGCTGGTTGTACTGACCACCAAAATCTATTACAATTACCAATTCTCTTTCCATAGTTTCTCCTTTTTGTATTGTCACAATAACGACTTACAAAGATAACCCGGGACAGGATAGTTCCCAAAGCATCTTTGTTTTAGCCATACATAGAATTTTACTTCATTTTCTATGATTAAACAATACTCAATTTGCGCTTAGCAAATTAATATCAAACGACTATTGCATCTGTTATTAATCAATTATTTCAAATCAGATACAACCTCAGTTTTTGTCAATTAATCTTCCAGCATCTTTCTTACATACTTTGCTGTGTATGATGTTGGGTGTTTTGCAACCTCCTCAGGAGTTCCCTGAACAACCACGGTACCACCTCGGTCACCTCCATCTGGGCCCATATCAATTATATAATCCGCCACCTTTATGACATCCAGATTGTGCTCAATCACAAGGACTGTGTTTCCCTCATCTGTAAGTCTGTGAAGTATCTCTATAAGCTTGTGAACATCTGCAAAGTGAAGACCTGTAGTTGGCTCGTCCAATACATATATAGTCTTGCCTGTGCTTCGTCTGCTAAGTTCAGTGGCAAGCTTGATACGCTGTGCCTCTCCGCCTGACAAAGTAGTAGAAGGCTGTCCTAACTTAATATATCCAAGTCCTACATCATACAATGTCCTAACCTTATTATATATTCTAGGTACATTTTCAAAAAATGTGAGAGCTTCCTCTACAGTCATCTCCAATACATCGTATATACTCTTTCCCTTGTATTTTACCTCAAGAGTCTCTCTGTTGTATCTTTTACCGTCACATACTTCACATGGTACATATACATCAGGAAGGAAATGCATCTCAACCTTCAAAATACCATCACCGGAACAGGCCTCACATCGTCCACCTTTTACATTGAAGCTAAAGCGTCCCTTTTTGTAGCCACGCTCCTTTGCATCCATCGTGCTGGCAAACAAATCTCTAATCATATCAAACATTCCTGTATATGTTGCAGGGTTTGATCTCGGTGTTCTACCTATCGGTGACTGGTCAATATCAATAATCTTGTCGAGCTGTTCGATTCCCTCTATCTTTTTGTGCTTGCCCGGAATCGTCCTTGCCCTATTGAGCTTCTTGGCAAGCTGCTTGTAAATAATTTCATTTACAAGTGAACTCTTTCCTGAACCTGACACGCCGGTAACACAAGTCAAAACACCAAGTGGAATATTGACGTCGACATTTTTGAGGTTATTTTCCTGTGCTCCTTTTACAGTGATATATCCGGTAGGTTTACGACGTATTGCGGGTACCGGTATATTTAATTCCCCACTTAGATATTTTCCTGTAATAGATTCAGGATTTGCCATTATGTCCTCTGCAGTACCTGTAGCAATAATCTGACCACCGTGCTCTCCAGCCATAGGTCCGACATCGACAACATAATCTGCTGCTCGCATTGTATCCTCATCATGTTCAACTACGATAAGAGTATTTCCCAAATCTCTCAAGCTCTTGAGAGTCTTTAATAGCTTCTCATTATCATTCTGATGTAAGCCGATACTTGGCTCGTCCATAATGTAGGCAACTCCTACAAGTCCCGAACCAATCTGTGTCGCAAGTCTGATACGCTGTGCCTCACCACCTGACAATGTTCCCGTTGCTCTTGAGAGACTCAGGTATTCAAGTCCGACATTCTTTAAGAATGAAAGTCTTCCCTTTATTTCCTTTAATATATCCTTACCAATCTTTTGCTGTGATGTTGAGAGCGTTAGATTGTCCATATACTCGAGTTCATCCACGATAGACATTTCTGTCCATTCATATATATTTTTGTCACCAACTGTGACAGATAATGATTCCTTCTTTAGTCTCTGACCTTTACATTCCTCACAAGGGGAAAATCTCATATATGTCTCATACTCTGCCTTGGTGGATTCACCACCGGTTTCTCTGTATCGGCGCTGTACATTTTTGATAAGACCTTCAAATGCAATATCATATACACCCTCTCCACGCTGTCCCTTATAGTGAACCGGCACTTTTACTCCGTCAGTTCCATGAAGTAATATATGTTTAATCGACTCCGGATAATCCTCAAAAGGAGTGTCTAAGTCAAAATCATACTTTTCACACAATGCCTGCAATGTAGCATTTGCAAAGCTCCCCGGCTTATTTGCACTCTGCCAGCCAAGAACAGCAATAGCACCCTCGTTTATGCTAAGGCTCTTGTCCGGAATCATAAGATCAACATCGAACTCCATCTTGTATCCAAGTCCAAAACATGTAGGGCATGCCCCAAACGGATTGTTAAACGAGAAGCTTCTTGGCTGTATTTCATCAATGCTAATACCACAATCAGTACATGCAAAATTTTGGCTGAATGTGAGAGTTTCTCCCCCTATAATATCTATGTTTACCAGTCCTCCACCGAGCTTTAAAGCATTCTCAATAGAGTCTGTAAGTCTCTTTTCGATTCCCTCGCGAATACTTAATCTGTCTATTACGATATCGATGTTGTGCTTGATATTCTTTTCGAGCTTTATCTCTTCCGTGAGTTCGTACATATTTCCATCTACAATAACTCTTACATAGCCACTCTTCTTTGCGCTCTCAAGCACTTTCTCGTGACGACCTTTTTTTCCACGCACTACAGGCGCAAGCACCTGAAACTTTGTGCGCTCAGGTAAGCTTTTAATCTTATCGACAATCTCATCTATTGTCTGCTTTTTAATTTCCTTTCCACACTTTGGACAATGAGGAACACCTGCTCTCGCGTATAGAAGACGCAGATAGTCATATATCTCTGTCACTGTTCCTACTGTGGAACGTGGGTTTCTGTTTGTCGATTTTTGGTCAATTGAAATAGCAGGTGGCAATCCTTCGATGCTCTCCACCTGTGGTTTTTCCATCTGGCCAAGGAACTGTCTCGCATATGAGGACAGAGACTCCATATATCTTCTCTGCCCTTCCGCATAGATAGTGTCAAAGGCCAATGATGATTTTCCGGAACCACTCAAACCTGTCACTACAGTAAACTGGTCTCTTGGAATATCAATATCAACATTTTTCAGATTGTGCTCGTTGGCACCTCTTATTCTTATAAACTTTTTTCTGTCAAAATACTTGTCCATAATTTATTACTTATTTCCTTCCTGCAACAATCTAAGCTGTGCAAGCTTGTCTCTCATTTCTATCGCTGTCTCGAAATCTAAGTCAGCTGCTGCTCTATCCATCTGCTTCTTAACCTTTTCAATAAGCTTCTTAAGCTCCTTAGAATCCATAGATTCAGGGTCCTTCTCAACATCGTAAATCTTTTTATCAACCTCTTTAGAAATGCTAATAAGCTCACGTACAGCCTTCTTGATTGTCGTCGGTGTTATTCCATGCTCTTCATTGTACTTCTGCTGAATCTCTCTACGACGGTTCGTCTCTGTTATTGCTTTGTCCATTGAGTCAGTTATAGTATCAGCATACATTATTACATGACCTTCACTATTTCGCGCAGCCCTGCCTATAGTCTGAATAAGGGATGTTTCAGAACGGAGGAATCCCTCCTTGTCCGCATCGAGAATTGCAACAAGAGATATTTCCGGTATATCCAAGCCCTCTCGAAGCAGGTTAATACCAACCAAAACATCAAACACATCGAGGCGCATATCTCTTATAATCTCAGTTCTCTCCAACGTATCAATATCAGAGTGGAGATATTTTACCCGAATGCCAACTTCCTTCATATAATCAGTCAGATCCTCTGCCATCTTCTTCGTTAATGTAGTTACAAGAACCTTATTATTCTTTTCTGTCTCCTTGTTAATCTCGGAAATCAAATCGTCAATCTGTCCCTTGACCGGTCTGACACTGATTTCCGGATCAAGAAGGCCAGTAGGTCTGATAATTTGCTCAACCCGGTTTAATTCATGCTCCGCCTCGTAGTCATTCGGAGTTGCTGACACAAACATCATCTGGTCTATCATACCCTCAAACTCTTCAAATTTCAAAGGTCTGTTGTCCTTTGCTGAAGGTAGTCTGAATCCATAGTCGACCAGAGTTCCTTTTCTTGACTGGTCTCCATTGTACATACCTCTAATCTGCGGAAGTGTAATATGAGACTCATCTATTATAATAAGGAATTCATCTCCAAAATATTCAATAAGCGTATGAGGAGTGGCTCCCGGCTCAAGTCCTGCCATATGGCGTGAATAGTTTTCTATACCTGAACAAAATCCGGTTTCCCTGAGCATTTCCATATCGAAATTTGTGCGCTCTGCAATTCTTTGTGCCTCAATTAGTTTATCTTCAGATTTGAAGTACGCCACCTGCTCGGCAAGCTCCTGCTCGATAGCTTTAATAGCGACCTCCATTCTCTCCGGCGGAACAACATAGTGTGAATTTGGAAATATCGCTGCATGCTCCAAATATCGTTTTACTTCTCCGGTAAGCGTATCTATCTCTGCTATTCTATCTATTTCATCATCAAAAAATTCAATTCTGATGGCACTGTCAGTATATGATGCCGGGAATACCTCAAGATTCTCGCCTCTTACTCTGAATGTTCCTCGCCTAAAATCCATGTCGTTTCTGTCATACTGAATCTCGATAAGCTTGTGTATGATTTCATCTCTATCTCTTATAGTTCCCGGGCGGAGTGATACAACCATGTTCTTGTAATCAATAGGGTCACCCAAGCCGTATATACATGAAACTGAAGAGATGATGATAACATCCTTTCTCTCCATCAGTGACATAGTTGCCGAATGTCTGAGCTTGTCTATTTCATCATTTATGGACGAATCCTTCTCTATATAAGTGTCAGTGCTGGGCACATACGCTTCCGGCTGATAGTAATCATAGTAGGATACAAAGTACTCTACTGCGTTGTCCGGGAAGAATTCCTTAAACTCACTGTAAAGCTGAGCTGCCAGCGTTTTATTGTGTGCAATTATCAGTGTTGGCTTATTTAATTGTTCTATAACATTTGCCATTGTAAAAGTCTTACCAGAACCCGTAACACCCAGCAATGTCTGAAACTGAGCACCCTTTTTAAAGCCATCAACCAATCCTTGGATGGCTTCCGGTTGGTCGCCGGTAGGCTTGTATTCAGAATGTAAAACGAATTTATCCATTATAAGCTCCTTCCGTAAAAAATCTATTATATCATTTACTTAATAGGTCTCATTTAATAGTAGAAAGGAGATGGTATGCGTTTTTTCACAAAACACATAATCATTCTCCCTTTAAGTATCTCTCTATTTCTTTATCAAATTCTGACACATAATCCTGATCCTGTTTGATTCGAAAGACCTTATATTCTTTTTCAGCTTTTTCAATTGCTGTCTCATGAGATACTTTCCCTTTTCCATCTAAAACTTTCCGTCTATTGTTACTTAAAAATTGATTCATCTGTTCTACCCAATCCTGCATACACATTAACACTTCATCTTCTGCCATTAACTCTGCGTAATCGATAAACATTGTTACCAATCGATTTAAACGAGATAGCTCTTTTTCATTTAAATAATTTTTTGCAACAATAACATCTCGTTTTAATACTTTTCCATCAGGAGCATCTTTCCAAGTTGTCAACCCCATAGCCGGCTTCTCAGCGTCTGCCCTCTCATAGATTAATTCTGCGGCAGTTTTTCCTGTAACGGCATAATGAAGTTTATTTTGTACAAAGGAGTAAAAAGCTTTTGTTGTATCACTGTTCTTATCATAATCATAACTACATTGTTCAAATACATCTGTAATCTTCTGATAGGCTCTACGTTCGCTTGCTCGTATTTCACGAATGCGTTCTAATAACTCATCAAAATAATCTTTTCCAAAGGGCTTTCCATTCTTAAGCATATCATCATTCAATACAAATCCTTTAGTAATATACTCTTTCAGTGTTTTTGTCGCCCATTGACGAAATCTAGTTGCTTTCTTAGAATTCACACGATATCCGACAGCTATAATAGCATCTAAGTTATAGCATTTAACATTTCTTGATACACTTCTTTTTCCTTCTTTTTGAACTATCGAGAATTCCTCGGTAGTTCCCTCCTCTAATAGCTCTTCCTCTTTATATATATTTTTCAAATGTAAAGAAATATTATCAGATGAACAATCGAACAATTCCGCCATCACTTTTTGTGTTAACCAAAATGTATCATCTCTAAAAATAACATTTACGCATATATTCGTATCGTCTAATTGATACAGCACAATCTCATGCTCTTTATTCATCTTCTGTTCATCCTTTCCTAATTATTTAAATCACATAACGTGTTCCTTAATTATAGCATAGCCTGTTTTTATTTACAATCTTTTCTCGAACATTTGTTCGTGCGTATTTTCTTGTATTTTATGTCGAAAAATGGTATATTTATACAGAACGTGTTGGCATAGGCGAGCGCTTGTCTATGTCATTTTTTATTTTACTTAAAAGGAGAAAGGTTATGAAAAAGAAAAGTATCATTTTTTCTATCGTCATGGTCGCTATTTTGGCTGTATTAATGTTCTTTACACTTAACACTCCGGGCACTGTTGACGTAGAAAGCTATACACCAAAGGTGTATTCAACTATTTGGGCGCTACTTCCACCCGTTATCGCCATCGTTCTGGCTTTAATTACAAAGGAAGTTTATTCATCATTGTTTGTAGGTATTGTTTCAGGTGCACTCTTGTATGCAAATGGCAATATGGAATTGATGGTGAACACTATGCTCTTCAACGAAGACGGAGGAATGATTTACAAGCTTGCAGACAGCTGGAATGTCGGTATTCTTGTATTTTTGGTTGTTCTAGGCATTATGGTTGCTATCATGAACAAGGTAGGTGGTTCTGCCGCTTTCGGACAGTGGGCATCTACACACATCAAAACAAGAGTCGGTGCTCAGCTTGCGACTATGGCGTTGGGCGTACTTATTTTTGTAGATGATTATTTCAATTGTTTGACAGTTGGTTCAGTTATGAGACCTGTTACAGACAGACACAATGTTTCCCGTGCAAAGCTTGCATATTTGATTGATGCAACTGCTGCACCTGTTTGTATCATTGCACCGGTATCAAGCTGGGCTGCTGCTGTAACATCTTCTGTTCCGGAAGGTTCAAGCATCAATGGTTTCTCAATGTTTTTGAAAACTATTCCTTATAACTTTTACGCACTCACAACACTTCTTATGATTATCATTATCACAGTGACAAAGTTTGACTTTGGTCCAATGAAAACTCATGAGAAGAATGCTTTAAAAGGCGATTTATTCACAACAGAGGATCGTCCTTACGGTGAGGTTAGCGAAGAAATATCAACTCCACACGGAAAGGTTATTGACCTTGTATTCCCTGTAGCAGTTCTTATTGTATGCTGCATCATTGGTATGGTTTATACCGGCGGATTCTTCAGTGGCGAAAGCTTTATTGACGCTTTTGCAAATGCAGATGCATCTGTTGGTCTTGTTTTGGGAAGTATGGTTACTTTAATTATTTCCTTCTGTTTCTATATGATTCGTGGAGTTATGACTTTCAAAGAATTTACAGATTGTGTTCCGGAAGGTTTCAAGGCAATGGTTGCTCCAATACTTATTCTTACAATGGCATGGACACTTTCAGGTATGACAGGATTACTTGGTGCCAAGTTCTTCGTTCGTGATATTGTAGCAGGTTCAGCCGGAGCATTGAGCTTATTCCTTCCTTCAATTATTTTCTTAGTTGCACTGTTCCTTGCTTTTGCAACTGGTACAAGCTGGGGTACATTTGCAATATTAGTTCCTATTGTATGTAGTGTATTTGAAGGTGGAAACACATACGAGATGCTTGTTATCTCAATTGCTGCCTGCCTTTCAGGTGCTGTTTGTGGTGACCACTGCTCACCTATATCAGATACAACTATTATGGCATCAGCCGGAGCACACAGTAATCATGTAAACCATGTATCAACTCAGCTCCCATATGCAATAACTGCTGCAGCCGTTTCATTTGTCGGCTATCTCTTAGCCGGAGCAATCGGCTTCATCACTGAAAGCTCTATGGCACTCATTGCTACACCAATTACATTGGTAATGATGGTTGTAGTATTGTTGGTAATGAAAAAGATTGCTGTTAGCAAGGCATAAGATATATAGTATTTAATTATAAAGCTTATAAAAATAGTTGTGGGCAACGCTCACAACTATTTTTCTATCAAAATTATATTAAGTATATGTCTGCTTTCTTCTATAGTTTATCCAACTTGAAATTATTCTTCTATAGCTCTCTCAATTTATCTATTACATACTGATAATTATCTTTTCTGTGTGGAACCAAACAATTGCTACAATCCTTTACTCCATTTTCAAGAATTGTAAAATTCCCACCACACTCGTCCTTTAAAGCATACAATGGACAAAAGCAAAACAGACAATTGAAGTTATTAACATCATCCGTTTGATGACACGGAAAGTATTCACATTCCCTGTTTTGAAAAAAAGAATAATTATTGTTTGAACATTTATTATCTTTCATATTATTTGATTTCCATATATTAATGTGTTTATATAACTAAATGGCATCCTTTTTTATTTCACCTATTCTAACCAGCATTACCTTTGTAAGTATTGGTCCAACAAGCTCATATATGATTGTGCCACAAACTACTACAGCCATAATTTCGTTCGCATAACCGGGAACAACTGCTCCACACATCATAGCAAGACCAATCGCAACACCGGCCTGTGGAATCAAGCCAATACCAATGTATTTTTGAACATTTTTGTCTGCGTTTGATATTTTTGCACCGAGCGAAGCACCGAGCATCTTTCCTATTACACGAACCACAATGTATATGACACCGATTGTTCCGATTTTAGGAATTATAGAAATATCCATTCCTGCACCGGTCACAAAGAAGAATAGCATAAATATTGGTGGTGTCATTCTGTCCATCTGTTCGAAGACCGGTCCCCAATTTCTTGAAACATTTACAACTGTTATACTCATTGCCATACATGCGAGAAGCGGCGAGAAGCTAAGCACTTCTATATTTGAAATACTTACACACAATGAAACCATCGCAATTGTAATGGCAAGTCTGTTTCCTCTTCCTGTATAGTATTTGATGAGTATAGTAAATATAAGTCCAAGTACAATACCAAAAAGCAACGAGCCGAATATTTCCTTGATTGGCTCAAGCAATGTCATAGCTGTGAAATCACCTGTGAGTGCTTTTGCCAATGCCACACAAATACCGTACATCATAAGCGCTGTCGCATCGTCTATAGCTACAACCGGTATAAGTGTTTTCGTCACTATTCCGTTTGCCTTGTACTGCTTTGCTACAAGGATAGTGGCCGCCGGATCAGTCGCAGCTGCTATTGCTCCCATTATGAGAGACAGCTGAATATTGTGAGTAAATATGTACATCACAAGTGCAACTAACACGACCGCCCCTGCTGACTCCATACAGGCAATCACTACAGGTGATTTGCCTAATTTTTTTATGTATTTAAATTCAAATTCCGAACCGATAGAAACGGCGATAAAGCCTGTGGCAAGATCCTTTATAACATCGAATTTACTTACCATTTCCGTCGCCACATCCTCACCAAAAAAAACGCTTATCTGATGTGTGCCAAAAAATATTCCTGCAAAAAGTCCCATCAAAATATAGCCCGTAACATTTGGCAACTTGAATTGTTTTACTATCTTTCCTGCAATCAGACATAAGAACAGTCCGACTGATAAATATATTAACAATAAATATTTGGCATCCATCTTAATCTCCAAGTCCCTCTGCAAAATCGATTGGCAATGTAAATAAAATAGCTGTTCCCGGCTTGCTGATATCACCAATTACTTCGTTTATCTTTTGTCTTGCCGGTTCAATCTGATCTTCCTGCAAGATGAACATGAGCATCTTGCATTCTTCGTTGTACTCAAAGTTCTTTGCACGACGCATCAGTCCTCCCATTATAATAGAATCGTCTGACCAGGCACGTAGTCCGTTTGTCATACTCTTGGCATCAACGATTGTTCCATGATGTATTCCTATATTTTTTAATTCTTCATTTAAGTCGCTTATCAACTCTGTCTGTTTTAAAATCAAAATCAATAATTTCATCAAGCTCCTCCTGATATCGCTCTGACATCACAATAGTCTATTGTCTCATAAACTCCTTCAAAAACTAACCTAACAACGCTTACTTTGTTATCATCGTGAGAATCAGCTGCATTGCCTTTGTAAGCTGTGTATCTGTCTTTGCTGTTTCATCATACTCTACTTCAACATCCGGCAATATTCCACTTCCATGAATATTTTTACCACTAGGAGTATAGTATTTTTCTACTGTAATCTTTATTGCTGAGCCGTCTCCAAGAGGTATTAAATTCTGAACAATACCTTTTCCAAACGACCTTGTTCCTACAATCTTTCCAGCCTTAAAATCCTGGATTGCTCCGGCAAAGATTTCTGAAGCGCTCGCGCTGTTTTCATTCTGTATAACAACCATAGGCAAGCCTAATTCTTCTTTGTCTGATTCAACCTTTTCTTCTCTGTCATATTTGTCCTTAGTTGAAACAATTGTACCCTCCGGCAACAATGAATCCAACATATTGCATCCAACATTGTAATTACCGCCAGGATTATCTCTCAAATCAAATATGATTCCCTTTGCACCCTGTCCCTTAAGCGAATTGATTGCTTCACCAAACTGCTTTTCCGTGATATCGTCAAATTCAACTATCTGCACATATCCAATCTTTGCTTTCTCATCAAGCATCTTGTACTCTACGGTCGGAACCTCGATATTTCTTCTCACAACACTCATATCAATATATTCTTTTGTGGAAGGTCTGTATACTGTAATATTAACTGTTGTTCCCTCGTCGCCCTTCAGCTTAAGAACAACCTTATCAATATCTATGCCTGTTACTTCCTCGCCTTCGACCTTATATAAAATATCATTTTTCTTAGCGCCTGCCTTTTCAGCCGGAGATCCGGAAAATGGTCTGACTATTGTAATGACTCCTGTGTCCTTTGCCTGAGAGACAACTGCACCTATACCACAATAATTTCCGCTCGTGCTTTCCTGTAATTGGGCATATTCCTCAGCAGTATAATATACAGAATATGGATCCTTCAATCCGGAAACCAATCCCTTGTACACTCCTGACTCCAAGTCTTCTTCATTTATATCATCCAGATAATATGCTTCGATTATCTTTTCTAATAAATCAGCTTTTTGCTTTGTCACATCACTGACTGTTTTAGTTTCATTAACCTTCGAAGCATACAATCCAACGCCAATTCCACCTACGACGATTGCCATTGCAAGCATTCCCAAAATGAATCCCAAGACAAATCTGTTTTTTGTTTTCTTCATTTATACTCCTAATTTCTTATAAATAATTCCATGGATTTACCCAAACTCCATTTACACGAACACCAAAATGCAAGTGGTTTCCTGTTGAGTTTCCTGTAGTTCCTACATAACCAATAACCTGTCCTGCGCTTACCTTTGCGCCGGATGAAACTGCCATAGCTGACATATGCATATATACAGTATAAACTCCGTTTCCATGGCTTATTCCAATCCAGTTTCCGGCAGATGAGCTATAATTTGCCCATGCAACTGTTCCACTTTTTGCAGCAACAATTGCGGTTCCACCGGGTGCAGCAATATCTATTCCGGTATGTCCTGATGGACGGTCTTCAGTATCACCATAATCAGATGATATTGTTGTATATCCTGGGACCGGCCATGTAAAGCCACCTCTTCCCGGCTGTGCGTTTGAAATAATATTGCTTGTATTGTTATTTGCCTGTTGCTCAGCATTCTTTTTTGCTGCAGCTATACTTTCCTGTTCAGCCTTTGCAACCTTTGCTTCCTGTGCGCTAATTTCATCCTCGAGGGATGCTGCTGTATCTTCATTAGCCGCAATTAAGTCTTTATATGTATCAAGCTCCTTCTGCTTATTTGCAGACAATTTTTCGAGTTTATCTTTATCTGCTTTTTGTGATTTCTGAAGCTTTGTGAGTCTTACACTCTC
Organism: uncultured Eubacterium sp.; assembly: GCA_964631845.1. Taxonomy (GTDB): domain Bacteria; phylum Bacillota; class Clostridia; order Lachnospirales; family Lachnospiraceae; genus Eubacterium_G. Next base: position 37,081 of record CAZWAG010000006.1, on the reverse strand, counting down.
ACTCTCCAACGTCGCCTTTGCATCAGCTATCTGCTGTTTTGTCTCTTTGAGCTTATCAAGCATCTTTCTGTCATACTGAGACAACTCTGTTATGTATTCTGCCTTATTCAAAAAATCAGTAATACTTTTAGAATTAAGAATCAAATCCAACATCTGAGAATCACCATTCTCATACATATATTTTATTCTTAATTTCATATCACTATACTGAACAACTACACTCTCTTCAGCTTTTTTTAGTTTCTTTTCAGTTTTTTTAATTTTTTTCTGTGTCTTGTCAAGCTTTTTATCCGTCTCTACAAGCTGTGTTGTAACCTCTGTCAGCTGCTTGTCCATTGCCTTAATATAAGCTTCCGCTTCCTTCTTTGATTTCTCAAGCTCCTCTTTCTGATTCGCGGCAGATTCTTTCTGCTTTTCGAGGTCTGACAATTTGCTCTTCTCACTGTCCACAGTAGCATACGTTGAACCCACCATTGTAAAAGCAAGCACAAAGCATAACGCTATTCCTGTAAGCTTCTTTCCAAACTTCATATATCCAAATCTCCTTATACCTTCAAATGCTTTCTGATGGAAAGTGCTGAACCGATAAGTCCGATACCGGCTCCGATGCCAAGTCCCATTGGTATCAATATTGTAAATACCTGACTTGATGGTGCGAATGGAATGCTACTGGCAAGTACACCAAACTTTCCAACCAAAAACGTAATCATTTTTTCATATACAGCTGCAATGATTGCAATTGGGATAACTGATCCGATAATTCCAATCAATACACCCTCAATAACAAATGGTGCTCTTACAAATTGGTTTGTAGAGCCAATCAGCTTCATAATTTTTATTTCGTGTCTTCTAACTGAAATACCAATCATTACTGTATTGCTAATGAGGAAAATTCCAACGGCAAGCAATATAATAATCAACGCAACAGACGCATATCCCAGCAATCTTCCTATATTTGTAAGAGTGTTCTTCGCCTGCTCTGAATGCTTAACCTTGCGGACTCCCTCTATTTTTTTCATATCTGAAACAAAATCATCCTGCTCGCTTATTTCCTTCAAATATACAGTGTATGATGCTGATCCTGACAACGGATTGTCATTTGCAAAGCCTTCAGCAAGCTCAGGGTCTTCTCCAAAATAATCCTCTTTAAAGTTCTCCCATGCCTGCTCGGCTGATGTATATTCATATTTGTCAACTCTGCTATCAGCTTCAATCTGTTTTCCTATCGCATCAATGCCTTCCTGCTGCAAGCCTTCATCAAAAAAGATTGTGATACCAACCTTCTGTTCCAATTTTTTCTCCATGTAATTTACATTTATAATAATCGCAAATATTACACTGATTAAAAAAATACATGCAGCAATTGTTCCTATAGAGGCCAGCGAATAAAGTTTATTTCTCTTTATGTTTACTAATCCCTGCTTAATGCAGTATCCTGTTGTTCTTAAGCTCATCTATTCCACCACCTTGCTGTCTTTTATTTTTACGCCTTTTTTCATCGTGATTACTCTCTTGTTCATCTTTTCTACGATTTCCATATTGTGAGTAACTACAATGACGGTGGTTCCCTGCTCGTTTACCTTTTCAAGCAGCTTCATAATCTCCCATGAATTGTCCGGATCCAAGTTTCCTGTCGGCTCATCTGCCAGCAAAATGCTTGGCTTGTTAACTAGCGCTCTTGCAAGAGCAACTCTCTGCTGCTCTCCACCTGACAATTCATTTGGATTTGAACGATATTTTTCTGACAAGCCTACAAGAGACAAAACTCTTGCGACATTTTTTCTGATTTCCTTTGGATGTACACCTATAACTCTCTGTGCAAACGCTATATTTGAATACACATCTCTATCCTGTAACAATCTAAAATCCTGAAATACAACTCCTAGCTTTCTTCTGTATTTTGCCACACCTCTTGATCTAAGCTTTGACAAATCCTGTTCATCTACATAAATTTTTCCTTCAGTAGGATTTAATTCTTTTAAGAGTAGCTTTATAAATGTTGACTTTCCTGAGCCACTGGCACCTACAACAAATACGAACTCTCCGTCTTCTATATCAAGATTTAAGTTGTTTAAAGCAGGCGCGCCATTTCCATATGACTTGCTTATACTTTCTAACTTAATCATTTATTCTTCTCCTTTTTTGCCTTATTACGCGTTAAAGTGAAGGCCCACTTTGGACCTTCACTCTATCTTTTGTAGTAATTTAAAATTCTGTATTTTCCATATACTTCATATATTTGACAACCATAAGTGCAATCTTAAATGTAATTGCATCTTCAAATACTCTCAGGTCTAATCCCGTGCTCTTCTGGAGCTTGTCCAGTCTGTATACCAATGTGTTTCTGTGAATATACAGCTGTCTGGATGTTTCTGAAACATTCAGGTTGTTTTCAAAGAACTTATTGATTGTAGTTAATGTTTCATCATCAAACTCATCCGGTGACTGTTCGTCAAATATTTCTTTTATAAACATTTTACAAAGTGGAACAGGCAGCTGGTAAATCAATCTTCCAATCCCTAGATTGTTGTATGCTATAACATTTTTGTTGCTGAAGAATATCTTTCCAACATCCAGCGCCATCTTTGCTTCTTTATATGAACGGGAAACCTCCTTGATTTCTTTTACAATAGTTCCGTATGCAACGTTTGCTTTAACCATCGCTTCAGTGTTAAGCATATCGACTATTGTTTTTGAAATCTGTTCAATTTCTTCATATCCTTGTCCATCCTCTAATTCCTTTACAAGGATGATACTCTTTTCATCTACAGCTGTGATGAAATCCTTCTTGTGACCTGCAAACAATGTCTTTACTGTCTCGAGAGCAACACTGTCCTTTTCATTTTTTGTCTCGATAATGCATACGCATCTGCTGGCATCAACATTTATATGCAATTTTTTAGCTCTATTGTAAATATCTACTAAAAGTAAGTTATCCAGGAGCAGGTTCTTGATAAAGTTATCTTTATCAAAACGTTCCTTATATGCTACAAGCAGGTTCTGTATCTGGAACGCTGCCATCTTTCCTACCATAAAGACATCATCACTAGTTCCCTGTGCAATGAGAATAAGCTCTAGTTGATTGTCATCATATACCTTAAAAAACTGATATGACTGAACTGCCTGACTGTCTGCCGGTGACGCCACAAAAGTTTGAACTGCTGAAGTAAACTGTTCACCCGCCGGAGCAGTGCTTGCAATAACCTTTCCGTCAGTATCAGCAACATATAAATCTACTCTGGAAATACCCTTTATCCCGTCAATCGTATTCTGTAAAATCTGATTTGATATCATATAAAAAACTCCTAAAAACTTATCAAAAATACAGCAAATTTTGCTTTGCTGAAACAAACAATATTTCAAGTTATATTTTAAACCAGATTAGACCAAAAAACAAGTTTATTTACAAACAAACTGTCTGTTACAACACTTTATTTGTGCATTTCCACTAAATGGAAAAAGCGACGCCATACCGGCGTCGCTTTTTCTAATATATACTAGTTTGTGATAACCTTTTCTGTGTCCTTGTCAAAGATATGTAACTTTGTAAGATCCATAGCCATAACAACTTCATCACCAACTCTGGCGTTAGTACGTGAGTTAACTCTTGCTGTACATTCGAATCCTTCAAGATCGAAGTATAAGTAAACTTCAGCACCAAGCAATTCGTAAATTCTGATTGTTGTCTTGAATGAGCTTTCTGGTGACATTTCGATGAAGCTTTCTTCGTCATGAATGTCTTCCGGTCTGATACCCATAACAACAGTCTTTCCAACGTATCCGCCTTCAACTAATACCTTAGCCTGATCGCTAGGAACTGTAATATATGTTCTAGCCTGACCAATGTGAAGTCTGATATCTGTACCTTCCTGTTCAACTTCAGCATCGATGAAGTTCATCTGAGGTGATCCCATGAATCCAGCAACGAATAAGTTAACCGGCTTATCATATAAGTTCTTTGGTGAATCTACCTGCTGTACAACACCGTCCTTCATAACTACGATTCTTGTACCAAGTGTCATAGCTTCTGTCTGGTCATGAGTTACGTAGATGATTGTTGCACCTAATCTCTTATGAATCTTTGCAATCTCAACACGCATCTGTACTCTTAACTTAGCATCCAGGTTTGAAAGAGGTTCGTCCATAAGGAATACCTTAGGGTTACGAACGATAGCACGTCCCATCGCAACTCTCTGTCTCTGACCACCTGATAAAGCCTTTGGCTTACGATCAAGTAATGATTCGAGGTCAAGGATCTTTGCAGCATCCTTAACTAATCTTTCCTGTTCAGCCTTTGGAACTTTTCTTAACTTAAGACCAAAAGCCATATTATCATATACTGTCATATGTGGATACAAAGCGTAGTTCTGGAATACCATCGCGATATCTCTATCCTTTGGCTCTACATCGTTTACTAACTTGTCTCCGATATATAATTCTCCTGATGAAATTTCTTCAAGACCAGCGATCATACGAAGTGTTGTAGATTTACCACAACCTGATGGTCCTACGAAGATAATAAATTCCTGATCCTTGATTTCAAGGTTGAAATCTTTAACAGCATTAAATCCGTTTGGATAAATTTTGTTAATGTTTCTTAATGATAAACTTGCCATAATCTAACTCCTCCTAGTAATACAGGGTTCTCCCCTGAACGTATGATAGTATTCTAAATCACAACGTTTCAAATTACTATATCTCAAATAGACAAAATAATTGTAAAAACTTTGTTTAATTTGCATATCCTACCAATTATTTGATTAAATTTATACTATTTTCACCAATCTTTATACGCCCTTCTTTGAGCAATCTGCCGATAGCCCGCTTAAATTCACTTTTACTCATATTAAAATCATTTTTAATTCTTTCAGGACTAGCCTTGTCAGTATAGTTCAATTTGTTTCCATTCTCTCTCATAAATTGAAGAATTTCCTCTGCGTCGTCCTCAATCTGCATATAAGCTTTCTTCCTAAATGACAAATCCAGTTTGCCATCCGGACGCACGCTCTTTACTCTGGCCTGTACCTTCATTCCCACATAAACCTTTGATGTTAGTTCTTTTTGTTGAATCAAGCCATGATATTTATCGTTTACTGCAACGAATGCACCATATTGCGGGTTGTAGTTGTACACAGTTCCCTCAACCATATCATCAGGTTCATATGTGGATGTGCACAGAAGATAATCGTATACCTTCATGGTAGCACACAGTCTGTTGCTCTTGTCAGTGTACACACCTACCAGCACTCTGTCACCCTCCTGAACCTTTACAGTTTGTTCTTTATAAGGGAGGAACAAGTCCTTTCCTAAGCCCCAGTCAAGAAATGCACCGTATTTTGTAACTTCCTTTACTGTAAGTACAGCTGTCTGTCCGTACTCAACAACCGGCCTTTCTCTAGTTGCGATAATTCTGTCCTGTGAATCTCTTAAGATGAATACTTCTATCTTGTCTCCAACGTTTGCTCCCTCAGGAACCTCCTTGTTTGGAAGAAGAACCTTGTCATCCTCTGTGCCAAGATACACTCCAAACTCTGAAACAGTGACCACCGGTAATACTAATGTCTTTCCTAATTCCATAAACTCTCCTAATTTTCGCACATAGCAATCATGCGCCTTTATTTTTCCAGCAATATTCTTGCATTAACCTCGCCATCCTTATTTTCGAGGCAAATTCCTATTCCATTCTCTTCCCGGCTGACAAATGGGTATACCATATCGCCCTCCAAGGCTTCCTTATTATATGTGATAGAAATCTTACTGTACTGTCCTGTATCCGGAACAAATTCTTCCACAGCTCTCAGATAATCGGCATTGTTCATATGTCCGTTATTATCTATATATGTTTTTAGAACCTTAAACGCCGGCATTGCCTCCCTTTCGTCATTAAGGATCAATTTTCTCTTTGCCTTTACGTCATCAAACAATATACCTGTTCCGTACATAGCTACGTCTTCTTTGCTGGCACGAGTAACCATTCTTGTGTTCAAATCAATCATAACCCAGACTGTGTCTGCTTTTACAAGATAATTACCTTCCATATCCTTTATAAAGAACTGTCGCGATGCCATAAGCCCTTTAAAGCCGGTAGGAGATGTGCCTAAGCATATCTCCTGACCTAGTTTCAAATCTTTAATTTTGTTTATTTTGTAGGCAATCAAAATCCATGCTTTTCCCTGAGACATCAAATAATCGACTCCCAATCCTAAATCCTCCGACTGAAATGTCGAACAATCCTGAAGCAAATTCATTATTTGATATAGTGGAACAGTGCCATTTCTATCCACATGGCTGATGCTTACTCTCGTATTATATGTATACATTTAAAAGTCTCTCCTACTGTTGTTATATACACTTTTTGAATATTCAGCTACAATGTCACATCAATTGCATCTATGCAGCCGGCTGCTCTGGTGCTGTAGTCACTTCAGGTACAGCTGTCTCTGCCTCTGTTGTTGTCTCAGGAGCCTTTGTAGTCTCCTGTGGTTTTGTTGTCGTTGGTTCAACTACTGTGTATTTTACAGTTTTTGTTTTTGTCTTCTTGCTTGAAGTTGTTACCGAATACTTGATTGTATATGTTCCAGCCTTTGAGAATGTAACCTTACCTGAAGAAACAGACACCTTCTTTCCTCCGTATGTAACATAAACCTTGATTTTTGAAGTGATATTTTTTCCTGATACCATCTTTGCTGTTACACCGCTAAGTACATTGAGTGTTGTTCCTGCAACAATGTTGCTCTTTGACTTAATTCCATATAGTTTAGGTTTCTTTGTGTCGACAACCTTGAATGTCAAAGTCTTTGTCACACTCTTTTTGTTTGTCATAGCCTTTACAGTATACTTAATCTTATATTTTCCTAATTTCTTTGTATTTATTTTTCCTTTATATTTTATTTTGACATTTTTTCCAGTAAGGATACTGCCTGTGGCATCCTTTACAGTGATTAAGTTCTTAAGCTTAACCTTTGAATTATATTCTATGTTCTTTTTCTTTGCTGTAACCTTTGGCAACGCCTTCCTGTATGGATTCTTTTTGTCCGGGTCTGTAGGGTCCCAATCCATAAATTTTCCATTTTTAATAGGTGTGAATGAAGGCCTCTTGATAGGGTCATCTTTCTTACTTCCTTTGAAAATAACAATCTTTGTACCTACTGCACAATTATCATAAATCCATTTTGCATCCTTGCACAAAAGTCTTACGCATCCGTGTGATGCCTTCTGTCCCATAACGTTGTACGCAGCTACAGACATAGTAGATTTGTCTTTATTTTTATAGTACCAAACTGAGTGGAATAGAATTCCTGTTGTTATTCTCGAACAGTACTGAGCATAACAGTTTCCAATCATTTCATGCCATCTGTATTTTACAGGTATATAAAATGTGCCTGTTGGAGTTTCTACACTTGGTGAGCAAATCATTGCTTTTATAGCTTTACCATTTTTGTATATAGTAGTAGTGTTTGTTCCCAAATTAACTTTAATCACATACTTTTTGCTCTCTTTTGCCTGTGTTGTCCGGACATTGACAACACTAACTGTCATAGCCATAACCAAAACAATGGAAATAACCGTTTTGATAATTCTCTTCATAAATAAACTCCTTCCTTATATTTAACTTAACTTTCATTATACTATCGCAAAAACTTTTTTACAATTTGTAAATGTTGATTTTTTCCATATAAAAAAATATAATTGTATGGAAATACATACATTTCTATCAAAAAGTATCTATAAAATAAGAAATGTTTTATGGAAGAAAGGCATACAATGAAAAATAAGAAATTAACTTTGGCTATTTTACTACTTGCTCTTGGATTTATTTTTACTGTTCTCGATGTGAAGGTCGACACAGGCTTTGATTATCCAAATGAATACCAAAACACAGATAAAGTTATTGGCGAATTCCAATATTATAATATTTACTCGAACTATGGAGCTACCTGCACTTACAAGCTGTTAAGCACAACTAATGCCGACAGGCAAAACGGGCAGACAGTGGCTGTCGAATCACAGACAAAAGTAATCGACAAGGTATTTTTTGACGGTGTCAAAGCTGACATTTTTAGCGACTTTGCAGGATTTTTGTTTATGATTATAGGCTGTTTTCTTTTAAGAAAATGCAACACAACTTTTAGTCTTGCCGGTTTATGCTCATTTGCAGGTCTTGTCATCCGTGGCATTATGTTCTCGCTTCCATTTTTTGCAAACGGAAGCTCTCTCTGCAATGCCGCTTTCTTTATCGGAACATTATATTTGGCATGTAACTGTCTTGCAATGTTTCTTGTTGTAAGGGCAGTTCTTTATATGTGCCCTGGTGTAGTGTGCAGAGATGAACGTAAATGGTGCAAGCTTTGCTGGATTGTTATTTTGTCGCTTCAAATTTTAACAACATTTACATTCTGGCTAGGTTCAGACTATGGAATGCTTAATAGCCTTTCATGGTTTATGAAATTTGTTCTCGTTATCTTTATTATTGTTTTCTGGCTAATTTTGAAGAGAACATATCATTATCTCAATCTCTCTTACGAGGAAAAAAACAACTAGGAGTTATTATGTTTAATCGTGGTCTTAAATCCACAACTAAATATTTATTTGCATTTGCTCTATTTTTAATAGGGCTTTTTGCTTTTTCAGGTGATGTTCACGCAGGTGAATTGATTATTCATACTGTCAACGTTGGACAGGGTGATGGTATCATTCTTGAAAGCAAGGGACATTTTATGATAGTTGATTCCGGACCTACTAAATCCTCTGCAGCATTCATTAGATATTTAGACAAGCTTAATATTCCTAACAATGAAATAGACTATATTTTAGCTACTCATCCTGACGAAGACCATATTGGTGGGTTTACAAGTGTCTTAGAAAAATACACTGTCAAAAAAGCTTATTATTCAGCTTGCTCAAAACCTACCAACTCATATAACAAGTTCGTAAATTCTCTAATCTACGAAGGCTGTACTTATCAAAATCCGGTTGAGGGCCAATCCTGGACGCTTGGAGATGCTACAGTTCAGGTTATCTACGATGGCAGATGGGGTTCAACCTACAACGAGTGCAGTATTGTCTTGAAAGTCACCTGTAACAATAAATCAATATTGCTGACAGCCGACCTGCCAACGACAATAGAAAAAATTCTTATTAAGAAAAAATATAATCTTGGTGCTGACATATTAAAGGTTGGGCATCACGGGGCTGCCGCTTCCACAAGCGAATCATTTCTTGAGGCCGTAAATCCAAAATACGCTATCATTTCAAGTGGTGCTTACTCAATTGCAAACACTCCAAAGCCTTCTGTCTTGAAGCGATTAGCAAGCGCATTTATAAAGACCTACCGAACCACCGACGGCAATGTTGTATTCACAATTAAAAACGGAATAATATCTACAAAAAATCGCGAGCACAATGGATATATATCTATTTCGAAAGGATATATAAGGTTAAATAAATACACATTTTATGCACCCCAGAAGGTCGGAAAGGAGGTCTCTCCTGCCGTTTCATTGTATGTAAACAATGCTCTGGTATCTTCTTCATTGTATACGGTTAAATATTCTGCAAACACACACTCCGGTATTGCAACTGTCAGGGTGACAGGAAACGAGAATCCGTATATAGGAACTCTTACAACCACATTTAAAATAAAGCCTCGAAAGCCAACTATATATTCTGCCTATGCAGAGTATAGCAATATCCATGTCGGTTGGACAATTCAGACATCGTGCAGCGGATATGAGCTTCAATATTCAACAAATAAATCCTTCAAGAAAAACGTCAAGACAAAAACTGTAAAGAAAGGTGAAACAACAAAAACTACTATTACTAACCTCAAAAGCTATAAGAAATACTACATTCGTGTCCGCGCATATACAGATGGCGTAGGCTATGGCAAGTGGAGTAAAAAGGTTCATGTGACAAGCGGTCTTAGATTAACTCCGGCGTCAGTAGAAAAAATAAAGATTTCAAAGAAATCCGGCAAAATAAAAATCAAATGGGCTAAGCTTCCTAACAAGCACAGGCTTCGCTATGAAGTTCAATACGCAACAGATAAAAAATTCAAAAAAGATAAGGTGTCCGTAAGGAAAATCAAAAAGAAAAGCTACAAGACACCTAAGCTTGCAAAAGGTACTTATTATGTTCGCGTGAGAAGCTACAACAAATACGCTAACGGAAAATGGACCAAGGTAAAAAAAATAAAAATATAATATTAGGGTGCCAAAAGGTCACTTTATAAAACGGAAAGTTACCCTCTGGCACCCAATATTACATTATTATAATTTTTTAGTACAATGGATCATCTTTTCCTGTAATAAGGTTTGAAATATATCTGCTTACATACACTCCTTCCGCTGATGCCTGTGAGAGGGAATGTGTTGTTCCCGAACCGTCTCCTATGAAGAACAAGCCTTTTTCTTTGCTCTCCAAATGCTCATCCAGTTCAATCTTTGAATTGTAGAATTTCACCTCTGTTCCATATAAGAGATTATCATAATTCGCTGTGCCCGGAACTAATTTGTCCAAAGCAAATATCATCTCTATGATTGTGTCAAGAGTTGCCTTTGGCATACAAAGCGCAAGATTTCCAGGGCTAGCCTCAAGTGTCGGTCTGACAAAGCCCTCTCGCAGTCTCTTGTCATTTGTTCTGCGCTCCTCAAGCAAATCTCCAAATCTTTGAACCATTACTCCGCCTGATAACATATTTGTAAGGTTTGCGATATGCTCACCATATGCATTTGAGTTTTTAAATGGCTCTGTAAATTTATGTGTCACCAAAAGTGCGAAGTTTGTGTTTGATGTGTATAATGACGGGTCATCATAGCTGTGTCCATTTACAGTTACGATTCCGTTTGTATTTTCAGCAACGACCTCACCATGTGGATTCATACAGAATGTTCTACATACACTTCTCGTCTTTGGTGAACGGTACATGATTTTGCTCTCATAAACACTGTCTGTAATCGGCTCCCATATCTCTGCCGGGCATTCAAATCTGATACCAATATCCACTCTGTTATTTTCATTTGCAATACCAAATTTCTTGCAGAGCTCACCAGTCCATTTTGAACCGCTACGACCCGCTGCCACGATCACATATTTACTCTCGTATTCATCTCCGTCAGCACATATAAGCTTCCAGTCGTTTCCATCCTTTACAATATCTTCAACCTCAACATAACAGTGAATATCTATAGTTCTGGAAATATGATTTATAAGGTTGTCCAAAATATAGTAGTTTCTCTCTGTTCCAAGATGTCTGACCTGTGCGTCAAGCATATGCAAATCGTACTGAAGCGCTCTTCTCTTGATATCAGAGCCTACAGTTGAATATATCTTTGCATCTTCTCCGCCAAATTCAAGATTAATCTTGTCTACATACTGCATAAGCCTGATAGCCTCATCATCTCCGACATAATTGTAAAAGTCTCCGCCGAAGTTGTTTGTGATGTTGTATTTTCCATCTGAGAATGCACCTGCACCACCAATTCCGGTAGTAATAGAACAATGCTTACAATTTATACAATTTTTAATCTTTACTCCATCAATAGGACATTTTCTTTTGTTGAGAGATGAGCCCTTTTCCAAAAGAGCAACCTTTAACTGTGGATTATTTTTAGCGAACTCAAATGCTGCAAACAGACCACCTGCGCCCCCACCTACTATAATTACATCATACTTCATAACAATCTCCATTCTGCCACTCTATGGCGGCATAGCTTGTAATATATTATTGTGCCACCTTGTTAGTATTCAATAATAACTTATTTATCTAACAATACACTTATACCAATTCCTATTGCATTAGGGCCTACATGACATCCAATGCTGAATGATAAATTCATATTTACTCTATGCTTGATATCCGGAAATCTCTCTGCAACCATATCAAACCAAGCCTGATCATCAGCATCATCCAAAAATGTAGTAGCTGTGTCTATACTCAGCGAATCTCTGTCATAATCTTTAAATCTTGTGTTTAAGTCTTCTTCGATTGCGTCAAGCATTCTAAGCTGAGCCTTTTTAATTCCACGGACCTTTGCAAAAGCATCCAGTTTTTCGCCCTGAATAGTAAGAACCGGCTTGATGTTTAACACTGCTCCGAGTGCTGCACCTGCAGCTGTGACTCTTCCTCCTCGCTTTAAATATTCAAGGGTATCCACTGCTATGTAAATGCTTGAATTGAGTCCTTCATCCTCTAATATCTGTTTAATCTCTGATGCGCTCTTTCCCTGCCCTGCAAGATATTTTGCATCGAGAATTGAACGGTACATTGTAATTGATATTCTGTGATTATCTACAACCTGTACCTTTCCATTATATTCCTGTGACAGCTGAATAGCTGCTCCGCATGAATTGCTGAGTCCGCTTGACATAGGTATGTATACAACCTCGTCGTATTCCTCGAGCAATCCATCCCACATATCTATTACATCTCCGGGAGATGGCATAGATGCCGAGACATTTTCACCCGATTCCAAATATTCATATAACTCATTTTTTTCAATATTCCTGCCTTCATAATATGTTTCGTCATTTACTATGATTGGCATTGGTAATACATATATTCCTAACTCTTTTGCTTCTTCTGGCTTGATTCCACTATTAGAATCTGTCATTATAGCTGTTTTCATATAAGGTTCCTTTCTTTTCTAAATATCGCCTTTTTGTATAAACTGCTTTATGCGCAGTTTTTTACATATAAAATTATAACATTTACAGATTCAATAGACAACAAAAGGTTTTTTTCTTATTTTTTTAATAAGAAAAAAACCTTTTGTTTATTATGAAATACAAAAACAATTCAATATATATTTTTTGCTTAATATCTTTTTGCTTTTGTCCACGAAGAATAATATCTATTCTTTCCAACCAGCTTGTATGCCCTTGCTCTGATATACACCTTCTTCACACTCTTTAATTTTGAGCTTGAAAGTGTAACAGATGTCTTTTTAATCTTTTTATTTATAATCAGCTTCTTGAATTTTTTAGTTTTGCAAATCTGTATTTGATATCCTGTTGCACCGCTTGCCTTTCTGACAGTTACTTTGATTTTCTTTTTAGATTTTCTTTTCGCTGACTTAATCTTTGTAGCCTTTACTTTAACTTTGTTGTTTGCTGTTGTAGTATTTGAAGCTGTAGTAACATTAGGTGTCACCTTAATAGGTGTCACAACACACTTTGTTGTTCCTGCGGGAACTACAAATGTATAATTATTTCCAAGATTATTTTCATTTGTTATGTCACTTAAAAGTCTGCTTCCATATATTATATTTGTGTATGGAATATCTGCGTAAGTAAGCCCGTTGAATTTTACAAATTTAGTCTTGTTTGGTGTCTCATATCTGATTGCAGCGCCATTATCACCTGTATCAACAGTCTGCCCATCTTTTCCCGTTCCATATATTGATGTGTTGTTAAATACAATATTATAATCACTTGGATTACTGTAAATTCTTATCGCATCGTGCTGTGAATTGTATATATGAGTGTTTGTGAAATTAATATTTTTTACATCACCGTAAATATCAATCGCCCCCATATTTGAATTCCAGCTGTCCGATATTGTACCGGAGGTTACCAATATATTGTTTTCAAAATCAATTGCTTTATTGTTGTCAAATTTGTATCCGCCAAAGTTAGTATTTAGATGGATTCCTGACGCCATAAACATGTCTTTTATGTAATTGTTATAAATCCTGTGTCCGTTTCCACCATATATAGCTATCGCTCCAGCTCTCCAGCCCAAATCAATTGTGTTGTAGCAGAATCTGTTGTTTGTCTCATCCTTTACGCTCAGATAATTGTTGTTCCACATTGCAAGTCCGTCATCACCATTGTTTCTAATGCTGCAATTGTAGACTGTGCTGTTGCTTGTCCCCTGACAGAAATTAACTCCGTCTGCAAGATTATTTCTCAATCTACAATTGTAAATCAACATGTTATCTGAATACACGATTGGTGTAGCATAATCTGCAAGCCAAACGCCACACTCAAAATGTTCTTCCCACACATCATGGATATAGCAACCGTCTGTCCAGTTGTCCATAAAGCATTTGTATGTTGCATTTTCATTGTATCTTGAGCGAAGATTTGAGTTGATATACATATTGCAGAATTCAATATTTGATGCAGTATCTCCTGATATTCCACCCTTGCCCGCGCTAGCGTTAGTAAACTGGATATTTGTATACCACATACCTGCACCCGTTATTTTCATATTTGACGCATTAAGCCTCCACATTTGTGAAATTCGGTAAGTTCCGGCAGGAAAATACACATCCTTTCCATCTGCCTTAGCTGCCGCTATACATTTTGAGATTGCTCCATAGTCATCGTATTCATCACTTCCATCTGCGCCATAATCTGTTACAGAATATGCATTTTGAGGCTTTGCTATAGCAGAAGGAACCTTTTCAATCTCTATAAAGTCAACTCCATATACATGCGTTCCATCACTTACAAGCTTAATGTTATCTCCAGCCTTCAGCGCTGTTGACAATTTGAAATGCATCTCATCAAAAGCAAAGCTGGCTGTTCCTCCATCATTTACATCTGTTGGATTTCCACCTGAAAAATACTGCCAGCAATAGTAAGATGAAAGGTTGATTGCCTGTACCTTTTTATTATTTACATACACATCAAGATTTCCCTTGTTTCCGTATCCGTCTGCCGAATCAGGAAGGGTAAATCTAACTGTTATACCATCTGCAGCCTGATTTACATTCCAGCTTACATATGAACCACTTGTTGGAAGGGATACATAAGACTGATCCGATGCCTGACTTGCCAGGTTACTCTTTGCAAAATTTGTAGATTTCACAAGAGTTGCTCCACCACCGATGCTTGCTGCAGTTGAGTCATATCTTGTGTATGGCATTGTTGCCCCAATAGTAGCTGTATTTGCATTTGTGTCAGGAACTGTAACTTTTGCATTTACACTGCCGTATGTCATCATTGAGACTCCCAGCAGCATTGTTGCTCCCACGAAAAATTTTACTAATTTTCTGTTTATGTTTTTTCTCATTTTTTACTCCATAGATAAAAGATGGTAGCCCTTAAGACTACCATCTTATTTTAACATATCTAATTAAAATTATTTAACTTTAATTTTCTTAGCGCTTGACCATTTACCTAATGTCTTACCATTTACACCGCGAACTCTAACATAATATGTCTTTTTGCTCTTTAAATTTTTAATTGTGTATGTAAGCTTTGATGTTGTCTTAGTCTTTGCTTTCTTAAAGCTCTTCTTTGTTGCATACTGAATTTTATACTTCTTAGCGTTTGCTAATTTCTTAATGCTAACCTTGATAGCTTTTTTCTTTGCTGTTAATTTTTTGATTGAGCCCTTCTTGATTGTAACCTTCTTTGTAGGTGCAGGTGCAGCTGTAGTTGTAGGTGCTGCAGTTGTAGCCTTAGGTGCTGTTGTCTGAGGCTCAGCCGGCATTTTATCAATAGCAGCATTTAAATCAGCCTTCTGAGAAAGTCTTGCCATACCTACTGTTAATGTGAATGATGCAACATTTGGATCACCACCGTGTAAATGCATTGAATTTGCTTTTGAAAGGTCAATTCCTGTCTTTTCAAGGTCGATAACTACTGTTGTTCCCTTTCCACCATCCATAGGAATATCACTTTCATCTGCTGTTACAAAGTATTTTGTCTGGCCATCTTTATTGAACCAATATGGACCTACTTTTTTAGAAAAATCTTCATTTCCATTTTCATCTACATATGTAAATTCAGCACGAACTGTTGAAATATCACCTGCATATGTGAGAATAAGATACTTGTAAGCTGCTGTAGGCTCCTTTAATGTTACAAATCCTAAATATTTGTATTCGCTTGAAACTGTCCATGATTTGATTAATGTGCTCTTTCCCTGCTCATCTCCGTTTAAGATAATATCTTCAACAGGTAATGATGGATCAATTGTAGACACTTCTTCCTCTGTAGTTGAAGATTCTTCAGAATCTGACTCTCCTTCAGAAGTTGTAGTTTCTTCCGGCATTACATCTGTGTCAAGAATGTCTGGATTTTCTGAGAATCTTGCTTTACCAATCTTTAATGTTCCCGGACCATAATGCATATCAAATGCTTCAATTGCACCCATATCAATACCTGACGCATCAAGATCAACTACAACATGTTCTTCGGTGCCTGACAATGAAGCATCACCAACTAATGTTAAGTGGTCAGCCTGATTCTGGTCAAACCAAAGTATGGTTCCAACTCTTGTATCACCCTTTACTCCCTGAATTCTCAAGTATGCTATATCACCTGAGTATGTAAGAATGAGATACTTGTAATCTGATGTCGCTCCTGCCGCCCATCCATATGAATATGCATGTTCTTCAACTGTTCCAAAATCGTGTTCTATTCCATCAGCAATAATGTCGTCTGCTGCATATACAGAATTAAATCCTGCCGGAATAAGAGCAACTACCATTGCCAATGCGCATAATATTGCTAAGACTTTGTTCTTTAAATTTTTTATCATAATCTTATTTCCTTTCTATTCTATTTTTCTTTTTTACGATACATAATACCTGTTCCAAAGAATGCTACTGCTGCAACAACTACGCCACCGCATGCAATAGCGATTGGGTACATGTTCATTCCTGTTGATGGTGCATTTGTTGAACCACCTGCTGTACCTTCTGTTCCGCCTGATGCGCTAACTGACTTATTGTCTGAACCATCTGAATCGCCTGAGCCATCAGAAGCTGCGCCGTCTGTCTTTTGATCAGCGATAAAGCTTGCCGGTTTTGAACCATCTGCAATCAGTCTTGCATCCTTGATTTCAAATGAGCCTTCGTTCATTTCCGGATCAAGATAATGTAAATGCATTCCCCAGAATTCTTCAATGTTAATGCCCATCTTTGCAAGGTCAAATGTAACTGTATTATACTTGCTTGGATTTAAATCCAGCTTTCCATCTGACACTATAAAGTGGAGCTTCTGTTCCTGATTGAACCAGTATGGTCCTTCATTTGAGTCATCTGCTTCTCTGTTGAATTCAATACGAAGGTATGTAATATCACCCTTGTATGTAAGCTGTAGCTTTGTGTACTCTTTTGTAGCCTCTTTCAATGTTACGAAGCCTAAATATTTGTACTCTCCGCCCTTAGCTGACCATTCTTTAATAAATGAGCTAGCGCCTTCATCTCCATCCAGTACAATATCATCTGCTGCGTAAACAAAACTACTTGTCGAAAGTGCAACTACCATAGCTAAAGCTAAAGCAGCAACCTTTTTTAAAAGTTTTTTCATTTTTACCTCTTTTCCATTTTGAATTTCCCCAATCCAAAATAATTTTATTTTATAGGTTTAACGTTAAACTAATTATAATAAAATAATATTTTAGTGTCAACAAATTTACTCCTCTTTTTTATCCAAAAATATAGTGCAAATTTTATGCATTTTGCCGATAGTTTAATATATTTCAATTTGATACTATTCCCTTTGTACAATAATTATCGCTCATTTTTTGAGTAATTTCCCCTTTCAAAAGTACCAAACGAGGTATGTGTATGAACAAGAAAAAGAAAAGATATATACAGATTGGAGCCTTACTACTATTTTTATGTTGTATTGTTTTTCTAATCTATACTCTGATTTTACAACCATATTTTTCCCGTCAGGTAAATAACAAATATAGAAATATCTATTATTCTTCTTTCGAAGAAGAATCCGGAGTTGAAGCTACTTCTATCGAGTCCGAGACAAAATATGTCGCTGCTCTTGACGATAGATTTGACAATAACGCAAAGGATTCAAACGGAATTCTATGCAAATTCAGAAAGCTTTTATCCTACAATTCTGATGTCAAAGGCTGGATTAAAATCAAAGGAACAGATATTGATTATCCGGTTATGCAGGCTGGCAACGGTGGCAATTTTTATCTCAGACGTGATTTTGACGGCAAGAAAAATCAAAACGGTTCTTTATATATAGATGGAAACTGTAATGTGGAAAATCCTTCAAAAAATATCGTTATCCATGGTCACAATATGGAGTCGACAAAAATGATGTTTTATGAGTTGCCAAAATACAAGGATATAGAATTTTACAGAAAGCATCCGATAATAACTTTCGATTCTATATATGACAACGCCAAATGGAAAATAATTTCCTTTATGAGAGTTTCAGGAACTACTTCTCAAAATGGTGGTTTCAATTATCTGACCGGTGATTTTGAGAATGACGAAGAATTTTTAGATTTTTTATATGAAATCGAGAGCAGATCACTTTATTATTGCCCTGTAGATGTAAATGAAAATGACCATCTTCTAATGTTATCTACCTGTTCCTATGAGGTGTACAATTATCGCACGGTAATTGTTGCACGCAAACTAAGAAAAGGTGAAAGTTCAAAGTTAGAAACCGACAAGGCTTATATTCGGGACGATGTTCTGTTTCCCGGCAGTTACTACAGCTATTACGGCGGTGAAAAGCCAATACATACAGATTTTGCTGATGCTTTATCTTACGGTGAGCTAAACTGGTATGACGGAAAAGTCACAGCACAATCTTCCATAGGAAAGGTTATTAAGGTTGATAAGCTTTCTTATGAGATAACCTCCAGCAAGACAGCAAAATTCGCCGGTTGCAGCAAATCAACAAAAGAGTTAGTTATTCCATCTTCAATAAAATATAACGGAAGAAAGCTTAAGGTGACAGAGATTGACAAGTCAGCATTTAAAAAGCTGACCAAGTTGGAAAAGGTTAAAATTGGAAACAACGTAGACTCTATTCCTTCACATACATTTAGAGAATGTACTAAATTAAAAAATGTAATAATCGGCAAGAAGGTTGAAACTATAAGTAAGAAAGCATTTTATAAATTGTCTAATCTTAAGTATGTAAAGATTAAGTCAACAGATCTAAAATCAATCGAGGATAACGCTTTTACAAAGACATCCGACAAAATTAAATTCAAGGTGCCGGAAAGCAAGTATTCAAAATATAAAAAGCTGATAAAGAACTCTGAGGTTGCAAAAACAGCGAAGTTTGTTAAATATAAGGAATAACACTTTTGAGGTCTTGATAAAGAACTGATTATGTTGAAGTGCAAAGGCTGCGGACATATGATATGCCCGCAGCCTTTTATTTCAATTACTTATTATTTAATTTTTGCTTTTTTAACCTTTGACCATGCGCCATACTTTTTGCTTTTTCCATCAAGCTTGTATGCTCTTACTCGAACATATAACTTCTTCTGTTTTTTAAGCTTCTTGCTTGAAACAGTAAGCTTTGCTGTATTCTTCTTGATAGTCTTAGTTAAAATTGCTTTTTTGTTCTTCTTAGCATTTTTGCTAGTCTTATAAACCTTAACCTGGTATCCCTTTGCTCCGGAAATCTTGTTAACCTTTAATACTAATTTCTTAGCTGATTTCTTCTTAGTTGCACTCTTAACCTTTACCTTTGCAACTGTTATTTGAACATTTGATTTATTTTCATTCTGAACAGTTGTTGTCTTTGTTGTAGCATTATCCTTTGTTGTTGGCGCTACCGTAGGTGCTTCTGTAGGTGCCAATGTTGGAGCCTGTGTTGGTGTCTGTGTTGGAGCAACTGTAGGTGCCTCTGTAGGAGCTTCTGTAGCCTTCTGTGTTGTTTCTGTAGCACCACTATATTTTGTTGAAAGTCTTGCCATTGTGATGTTAAGTGTTGTTGCTTCAACATTTCCATCACCTGAATGCATATGTACTGAATTAACCTTTGTAAGGTCGATTCCTGACTTCTCTAAATCAATTGTTAATGTTCCGTCATTAAGTGACAATGCATTGCCTGAAGGAGTAACAAAATACTTTGTCTGACCTTCTGAGTTGAACCAGTATGGACCAACCTTATTGCTTTCATTTCCACTTTCATCCACGTATGCAAATTCGAAACGAACTGTTGAGATATTACCCGTATAATTAATTGTCAAATACTTGTAATCTGCTGTAACATCTTTAAGTGTAACGAATCCCAAGTACTTATATCCCTGTGGAATCTCGTATGTACCTATCATTGCAGACTTGCCGTTTTCATCTCCGTTTAAGATGATGTCATCTTCATATGATGGTACCTCTGTAGTAGCTTCTGTCGTCTTCTCTGTTGATGCAGCTTCACCCTTCTTTGTAAATGAAATTGTTGTTATAGGAGATTCGCCTCCAGCATTTACAGCTGTTACACCAATTGTGTATGTTCCTGCATTTGCTGTAGCAAAATAGCTTTCTGCATTGTATGCTTCTACAGTTGAACTTCCAATCAATACATTGTTGATATAGAAATTATATGATGTAGCACCGTTTGATGTTCCCCATGCAAAGTAGTATGGTAATGAGCCATCTGCTGCTGGGGCATTTGTCAAGCCTGTTACTGCAGCTGGAGCTTCAACATTTACACTTGTTGTAGGGTCTTTTGTTGGAGCCACTGTAGGTGCCTGTGTTGGAGCCTGCGTTGGGGCTTCTGTAGGCGCCTGTGTCGGAGCTTCTGTAGCCTTCTGTGTGGTTTCTGTAGCACCACTATATTTTGTTGAAAGCTTTGCCAATGTAATGTTGAGTGTAGTTGCTTCAACATTATCATCTCCTGAATGCATGTACAGTGAATTAACCTTTGTGAGGTCGATTCCTGACTTCTCTAAATCAATTGTTAATGTTCCACTGTTAAGTGATACTGCATTTCCTGAAGGAGTAACAAAATACTTTGTCTGACCTTCCGAGTTAAACCAGTATGGTCCAACCTTATTGCTTGCATTGCCACTTGCATCTACGTATGCAAATTCGAAACGAACTGTTGAGATATTACCTGTATAATTAATTGTCAAATACTTATGAGCCGATGTTGCGTCTTTAAGTGTAACAAATCCCAAATACTTGTAGCCCTGTGGAATTTGGTATGTACCAATCATTGAAGACTGGCCATTTTCGTCTCCGTTTAAGATGATGTCATCTTCATATGATGGCGCTTCTGTAGGAGCTACTGTTGGTGCAACTGTAGGTGCCTGAGTTGGAGCCACTGTTGGGGCTTCTGTAGGTGCCTGTGTTGGAGCTGCTGTAGGTGCTTCCGTCACCTTCTCTGTTGATGCAGCTTCGCCCTTCTTTGTAAATGAGATTGTTGTTGCAGGAGATTCTCCTCCTTCATTTACAGCTGTTACACCAATTATATATGTTCCTGCATTTGCTGTAGCAAAATAGCTTTCTGCGTTGTATGCTTCTACAGTTGAACTTCCAACCAATACATTGTTGATATAGAAATTGTATGATGTAGCACCACTTGATGCGCCCCAGGCAAAGTAATATGGTAATGTGCCATCTGCCGCCGGAGCGTTTGTCAATCCTGTTACTGCTGCCGGAGCGTTGGCATTTGCCTTTGTTGTAGTTGGTGCTGCTGTAGTTTGAGCCTTTGTTGTAGACTCTGCTGCAACATGAGGAATTGTCAATGAAATTGTAGTCTTGTTGTTATTTTCATTTACTTCGTTCGGAAGTCTGTTTACATCATCTACCCATGCTGTTACTGTATGAGCACCATTTACTGCTGTCCATGAATTTCCATTTGTTCCGCCATTTGCTGTAAGAACAACCTTTTCTCCCGGTGCAAGACCACTGTCAAATGTGTCAGACCATGTTATAACAGATGTGCCCCCATCAATCTGGAACTGTGCACCGATAGTAGTTCCTGCCGGAATTGCCGTGTCACCTGCATTTACTACTGTAGCTGAGAATACTACGTTTGTTCCTACATTAATGCTTGCCGGTGTAAATGTAATTCCTGTTACAAATAAATCATATCCGCCAGTTACCTTTGTGTAATCCTCTGTAGCTGTTGGCTGACTTGTTGTTTCCTTTTGTGTTTCCTGGTTCTGCTCTGATGTTGTCTGCTTCTGAGTAGTAGGAGCAACTGTTGTTGGGTTTGATGTTTCAATAGGACTTGTTGGGTCATCAACGATATTGTCTATATCGTCTAAATTGTCCGGTGCATCTGTTGAAGGCTTATATGATATTCCTCCATATGGGATAGTCAGTGTAATTGTTGACTTGTTGTTTGTCTCATCAACCTCACCTGTTATTCTATCAACATCATCTACCCATGCTGTTACTGTGTGAGTACCTTCTATAGCTGTCCATGTGTTTCCGTTTGTTCCACCATTTGCTGTCAACTCAACACTTTCACCTGGTGCAAGTCCACCGTCAAATGTGTCACACCATGTGATTACAGATGTGCTTCCATCAATCTGGAACTGTACTCCAATAGTTTTTCCTGATGGAATTGCTGCGTCACCTGCATTTACAACATGCGCTGTAAATACTAATTGATCGCCTGTTGCGATTGTACTCTTGTTGTATGTAATGTCTGTTACATAAAGGTCATATCCTCCTGTAACCTTTGTATATGCCTTGTTTACACCTGCGTCAGCAACATTGATATCCTTTGTTCTTACATTGTTATCCTCTGATGATTCCTCAAACTTGTCACCATAATCCACTGTTGCTGCGATTGTGTGTCCACCAGCTGTTGCAGTCCACTTTGAAGAAATTTCAATCAGCTTTGACTTGTTTGCTGCTAATCCACCATCATATGTAGCAGTATATGAACCCTTGCCATCAATTGTTACTTTAACCTGAATCTTTGCTGTTTCAGGAATATCAATGCTTGAACTATTCTTTACTGCAACCTTAAATGTTGTCTTGTTTCCACTTGTAAGACTGGTTGAGCCTGATTCATTTTCCCATCTAAGACCTGTAACCTGAAGGTCACATCCCTTTGCCTGAGTATAAACATTGTTTATTGGTCCCGGTGGATTTGGGTTGTCAGGATCAGGATAATCCGGAACATCATATGTGCTGCCCTCTTCATAAATATTTACATTTGACAAGCTTGATGTATCTGCATCACCGTCAAAGAAATAAGGTGCTGTTGTTCCCTTGTATGCAACATTTGCAATCTCTAATCCATTAAATACTGCACCTGTCTGCTGGAATCTGATTGCAGCACCGAGATGTGGTATTGATGAATAATTTGCTGTTGCACCATCCATACCTGTTCCAAAAATGTATGTATTGTTAAATTTGACATTTGAATATCCTGTCATAAGACGGATACCTTCATGCTGTGAATCATAAATGTAAGTATTGTTAAATGTTACATTAGATACATTTCCCTTGATATCTACTCCGCCGAGTTCCTCACTCCAGCAATCCTTTCCACAACCACTGCTTATAATAATGTTGTTGTCAAAGGTAATTCCTGATGTGTTGTTTGCGAAAGCATATCCTGGGAATGTTGTATTCAAATGAATACCTGCACTCATAAACGTGTCACGAATATAGTTATTGTAAATCTTATGTCCGTTACCACCATAGATTGCTATAGCACCGGCTCTCCATACAAAGTCGATTGTGTTGTAACAGAATTTGTTATTTGATTCATCCTTTGCATTTCCATAGCTGTTGTTCCACATAGCAAGTCCATCGTCACCGGTATTTCTGATATTACAGTTATATACTGTTGCATTTGATGTTCCCTGACAGAAGTTTACGCCGTCTGCAAGGTTGTTACGGATTCTACAATCAATAATCTTTGAATTGTCACAGTAATCTGTTGCACCATTGTAATCGCCAAACCAGAAACCACATTCAAAATGCTCTTCCCAAACATCGTGGATAACTGAATTGTCAAATATATCCATAAAGCACTTGTATACAGCCTGTTCATGATATCTTGATCTGAGTCCTGAATTGATATACATATTACAAAACTCTAAGTTTTTACAGTAACCGTCTGCAGTTGAGCCATCTCCTGCATTTGGATTTCCGCCTGATATACCGCCTCCAAATGCCTCTGCACTTGTAAACTGAAGCTTTGTATACCACATACCTGCACCGGTAATTTTCATATCACTACAGCCAATGTTCCACATTCCACTAAGTGTAAATTCACCTGCAGGAATATACACGTCCATTCCCGCTGCATCCGCTGCTTTTACTGCATTTCTAAATGCATTCAAATCATCGATTCCGTCATCCGGATAAGCGCCATAATCTTCAACACTTACAGAATTTGCAGGCTGTTCAATTTCTTCTTCAACCTGCTCAATTTCTAGGAAGTCGATACCGTATTCGAGACCATTTGCACCGCTACTCTGAATTCTAATTGTGTCACCTTCTTTTAATGACTTATCAAGCATAAAATGTACTTCGTCAAATGCGAATGAACCAATCGAACCGTTTGGGGTGTCACTTGGCGAGCCGCTTCCGTATGAGAAATACTGCCACATCCAGTATGAATCAAGGTTTACTGTCTTCTGCTTAGTTCCGTTTACATATACATCTACAGAACCCTTCAAGCCAGTTCCGTCACTTGAATCAGGCATTGTAAATCTCATAGTTACACCGTCACCTGTTGTTGTCATCTTCCACTCTGCGTAAGAGCCACTTGATGGAAGCTTTACATATGACTGATTTGATGCCTGAGATGCAATGTTTGTTGCATCAAAGTCCAATGATTTTGCAATTGATGCACCACCACCGATTGTTGCTTCCTCTGAATCGTATCTTGTGTATGGAACTGTCGCTCCAATAACACCGTTTGCATTTGCTGATGGAATTGAAAATTCATCTACAATTCCTGCGGCATCTACCTGTGTTGTATTGCCCGGCAATGTAACAGATGTAACAACCATTGCACAAGATAAAGCTACAGCACAAGTCTTTTTGAATAACTTATTCATATCCATTCTCCTTTTTATTTATCGTTAGAATATACTTCAAGCTCTGCTACCTGTCCGCTCTTTGCACCTGTGTTCGATGAAATTGCAACCTGAACATACTGTGCTTTTGAAGCCTTGAAGCTATCTATTACAACCATGTTTCCTGTGTTTGGATCAAACTCATAATCTGCATATTCAACTAAATCTTTAAAATTCTTTCCGTCATCGCTTATTCTGATAGCAATATGCTGAGTTCTCTTTGCCCAGATTGCCTTTGGGCAAAGTTTCAATACGATAGTATGAATTTCATATTTTTCCTTGAGGTTTACCGTCAATAAACCTTCTTTTTCGCCAACTGCTGCCTCCCAATATGATGGCCCATCTGCTGTTCCATCAACTGCAAGTGAAGCATCATATACATCATTGTAGCCGTTGTCTACAGCTCTCTTGTTGATTGCTACATTTTTTCCTTTTATGTCCGGCTCCTCGAATACAGGCACTGTAAATTTTTCATTTTCCATAGCCTCTTTCTGATCCGGAGCTGTCACTACTGTTACATCTTTACTTTTTGCTCCGTTGGCATTTCCCACAATAACCAAAATATTTACTACCAATGCCAATGTCAAAACTACTATTCCCGCAATTTTTAATGATTTTTTCATGGTCAATACCTCCTACTTTATATTGATGCCGTCTGTTGTAAGCGCATCAACTGTAAACATTCCTGTCTTAGCTGAATCAACCTTCTGGCCTTTAATTGTCATATTTTTGATAGTTACATTTTCAACCTTATGATCTTTGTCATAGCCCTGAATCTTTGATGGTAAAATCTTGTTTCCATAAAGTACATTCAATCCATCAATTGTTACATTCTGAATATAACCTCTGTCCTTTGTTGTTGACCATCCATTATTCTGCAATACTTCAAAATGCACGAGATACTCAGTTCCATCTCCCTGTCCTACGCTGGCATCTTCAACTGTGATGTTCTTGTAGGTAATGTTTTTAACTGTTGTATTGTCAGCATTGTGAATTGAGATTACCGGTTTGTGAAAATTGTGGAGAACTGTAATGTCCTCAAATACAACGTCATCAATTATAGAATTTTCCTTGTCACCCTTGTTTGTTTCATAACCAATTTCCATTGACTGAGCAAGGTCTGTCCAAACCTGAATATTTTTAAATCTTAGTGTTGTACTGTTTACATCATAATTTTTTACAACTAATGTGTCGTCCCATGTTCTAAGGAATGAATTTTCAACTGTTACACTCTTACATGACTGAAGAGAAATTCCATCACCATTTGGTCTTGCTGTAATAATCTTTACGTTGTCAAATTTTCCACCGATACAATCATATGCCTGAGCTGCCCAAGCGTTTGAATTTAGTTCGATAATGCCTTCTACTGAGAAATTATTACAATTGTTTATAATGATTGGTACCTTTGCGCTTCTTCCCTTCCAGCCACGGTCTGCTGAACCATCAATAATACCTCTTCCTCTTATTTTGATATTATTTACCATATTACAGTTGATTGTTCCGTGAACAACTGCGCCACCTGCAAGGTAGAGTGTCTGACCTTCCTGAAGAACGATTGATTCGATATTCCATTCACCGGGTCCGATATATAAAACATCCTCATCGTCTTCCTTTGGCACATCCTTTTCAAGTTCGTTTGCGAAGATATGGACTGCTCTGTGAACACTATTATTAAATTCGACTGTGTATGTATCAGGTGTATCAATAACAAATGAAACTGTGTGATTCTTCACGTCAATTTCCGGCTTGATATTATAGCTGAGAGGTCTGATATTAACCGCTTCTATATCAATATCGTCCACCTGAACTGTCAATCTTACTTTGCCTTCAAAATCAAAGTATGCGACAGGTGTTCTTTCCAAATCAGGATAATAGTCTGTCTGCCATGTATGTGTATTGTTTACCATTGTCTCATACACATAACAGTCCTCGCCGTTAACCTTTATGTGTGTGTTTGTGCTGTGCTTTAGCTTTGTGTCAATCTCTGTTTCAGGACCGTATACCATATCGTCAGCTGTTGCATCCTCCAAGGATTTTGGTCCGTCATAAAGCACTACTTTGCTGTTCTTAATATCATTTGAATTTTTGATATTAACTATTGCTGATGGAAGCTGTACGCATCCATAAACCAAAGCTACGATTACTAAATAAGCAACAACACTTGCTATAGTAATCTGAATTCTTGTCTTGAAATCATTATTTTTCTTCTCTACCATAATATTTCTCTCCAATTTTCTACTGTTTTTAGTGTTTCCGAGTTGAAATCTGCTCCAAGCTTATCATTAAACGGTCCGACACCCAGAGATTTCATTCCTCCTCTTTTTGCCGCCTCAATACCTGCTGCCGCATCCTCTACCACAAGACAATCTTCCGGTTCAAGTCCCAATTTTTGTGCCGCTACCAGGAATACCTCCGGGTCCGGCTTTGACTTTGTCACATCCAGACCACAGCTAATCTTGTCTATCAATGGTAAAATACCTGCTTTTTCAAGTATTAATGGTGCATTTTTGCTAGCTGAACCAACAGCTGTTAAAATATTATTTTCTCTTAGCATCTTTAGAGTTTCCACTGCTCCGGGAAGTAAAGCACTCTCATCCAGGCTTTGGAGCATTTCTACATAATACTCGTTCTTTCTGTCAGCCAATTCTGTCTTTTCCTCCTCAGTGTAGCTGTTTGGACATTTTTCAAGAACAATCTCAAGGGAAGCCATTCTGCTTACACCTCTCTGTCTTTCATTGTCCTCTCGGTTAAATTCCGTAGCTCCAATTTCATCCGCTAGTTTTTTCCAAGCTTGAAAATGGAGTTCATCCGTGGAGACCAAAACTCCATCCAGATCAAATATTACTCCCTTCATAACTACTTTTTCCTTTACTTTTCTATTTTTTATTTATATTATTTTACTTTATGTGCTATAATCTTTGTTAGTAAGAGGTTTTACGTTAAACATCTCCTAAAATATTACAATTCTGAAAGGATTCACTATGGCAACAATCAAAGATATTGCAGCCGCAACCGGTGTTAGTGCTACTACAGTTTCTAACGTAATTAATGGCAAATCCGGTCGCGTCTCTGAAAATACAATCGCTAAAATCAACAAGGCTATCAAAGAACTCGGATATGTTCCAAATATGTCTGCCCGTTCTTTAGTTTCAAGTTCTTCAAAGGTTGTTTGTTTTATCAACCATGTTCTCACATCTGACGGTTCAAACTTTATGGAGGACCCATTCCTCGCCAAATTTATTGGCATTCTTGAAAGAATACTTCGCGAAAATGGATATTTTCTTATGCTTAGAACTGTCAAGTCCGCTGAAGAATTTCACACTTTTTTAAGAACATGGGATATTGATGGTCTCTTCTTATCCGGTATATTTAAAGATGATTTCTATGATTCCATCAGTCCTATAAAATTACCTACTGTTATGATTGACAGCTATGTTTATCAGGATGGTATCTGCAATGTCGGTATCGAAGATTTTGAAGGTAGCAAGCAGGCTACAAACTATCTAATCGAGCACGGTCACAAAAATATTGCATATGCCTCTCTTCGTATCCAACAGGATGGTGGTGTTCTTATGGAGCGTTTCCTTGGTTACAAGGCAGCTCTCACAGAAGCTCATATACCTTTCAATCCTGAAATCATATTTGAGTGTGGTTTGGATAAAGAGCACACAGACAGTATATGTGATTACTTACAGGCTCATCCGGAAATCACTGCAGTTGTTACTACCTCTGATTCGTTAGCCACAAACATTATGATCAACCTTTCAAGTCGCGGAATAAAAATTCCGGAAGACATTTCTATCATTGGTTATGATGATTTAAATATATGTAATATTGTAAGTCCTCCTCTGACAACTGTTCATCAGAATATGGAGGAAAAAGGAATTGCCGCTGTAGACTATATGCTTCGAATGCTTAACCACGAAGACATCAAGAATACAACCTACAACATTCCAACATATATTGTTGAAAGAAGTTCTGTAAGAAGCCTTAAATAGGCTTCTTTTTTTACTATGCTTCCTCAACTATCTGTTCATCTCTGCTTACATATATTTTATACCTTTTGTCTCTTACTTTAACGTTAAACCTTATATTTTTAATATTATCCGGCAAATTAGGTTCCAATAGAATCTTTCCACCCTTTGCAGACAATCCTGCAAATCCGGAAATAACAACCATATATGCGCCACCTTCTGCGGCAGGATGTGTGCCTCCTATATATACAAGTCCGGCCCACTGTTTTCCACCTAGGGTCAGGTCTGCTGTAGCTGATTTCAAAAAGAGCCTGTATGCTTCATTTTGTCTGTCACACTTACAGGCACTCAGTGCATACATACAAGCACTAAGGGATGAACCATGCTCTGTACGTGGCTCATAATATTGCCAGTTTTTATCAATTATTGTTTTGTCAAAATCATTGTCAAACATTGCAAGCCATGTCATAACATCTGCCTGCTTTATTACCTGAGTCTGGCTTGCCACTCCATATGCGCCTCCCCAATACTCCTTTGGATCAAGCAGCTGACTTCTCACATAGTCAACTGACACATCCTTCAAATCAAAATATCCATCAAACTGCGGAATAATACCGTCTTCGTTTGGCTTTGGAATATATATTTTCTCAGATGCATCTGCCAATTTATTCTTTAAGTCTTCTACTTCCTCTTTATCTAAATCCAAATCGGACAATGTTTCTTTTTTATCTAATATATTGAGAGCAGTATCAAAACAGAATTTTGCCATTCGGTTTGTGTAACCATTATTATCAACTCTCTCGTGATATTCATCCGGACCTATGACATCAAGCAGTTGATATACATCCTCTCCAACCTTCTGTTTCAGGTAATCCAGATAGAACAGAGCACATTCAATAATTGTCTTTGCACCACCCTCACTTAAGATAGTGTCATCTCCAGTCACATCTATATACTTATTTATTGCATATACTACGGCTGCAGATATGTGAATTTGTTTGTCCTTAAAATATGTACGCATAGGTCTTTTTGTAAAAACATCCGTCACATTATAGTCAGAGCAGGCATCAAATCCACCTTCCTGACTCTCCCATGCATAAAAGGCTCCTTTGTATCTATATTGTTTTGACTTTTCCTTTGCACCGTCCAAGGTGTTTATTCGATACTTTACAAGTCTTCTTGCAACTTCAGGATCAGTGTAAATAAAGAAGTCCATCATAAACATTTCTGTATCCCAAAAAACTGCGCCCTTGTAGGTCTGCCCCGACAAGCCTCTTGCCGGTATCGACAACCCATCCCTATGTCTCGGTGCAATACTGTTCAAATGATATGTAGAATAATTAATTGCTTCTGTTGGGTTATATATTACATTGTCAACATAATCTCTATGACTGTCCTCAAACTCTTCTATTTCAACATATGAATCTTCCCATATGTCATCCCAACATCTGCAATGTTCTTCTCTTATTAATTCATAACCCTTTTCAAAGGACTTTTTAAGCTCTTTATGACATTCATCCTCAAAGTTATCGCTATCCTTGGAGGTGTAAATGTCTATATATCTGTATATTGTGTATTCTCTGTTTAAATCGGTGATGAAATTTATATTTACGAGAGACTTTCCATCCTTCTCTGTATGTTCTTCAACAACAGGAAAATCGCATTTAATTTTCTCACCTAATACAACTTCATCGCCTTCACCTGTTTGAGCTTTAGTCCAGATTTCTGTTCCCTGCTCAATATTTTCACCCACAAACTGTGTGCTAATATTTTTATAATGTGGACCGTTAATGTCCCACACATCAGTGTCCACTCCCATTTGCAATTTTACATCCGCGTGAAAGTTCGCTTTAATTGTTATTTTGTTTGCAATCGTGTGCACACTCGAAAGACTTGTCAACCTTTCAGACACAAAGCTGAATCTACCTCTGTCGGTAGTCCATTCTGTAGTTCGCTCAAATATTCCATGCTTATAATTTAACGAAAATTCATTGTAGAAAGGAGACGTGTCCAAAAGGCTGTAAATCTTATCATCTATACTAACTAAAGCAAATAATCCGTTTGGAGCATTGACAGGTTCTCTCCAACCTTCACCTGCTTTATCGTATATACCTGACAAATTGATTGCAACAAGCTCGGATTTTTCGTATTCATCTGCTGTCCCTCTGACACCCATATAGCCGTTGCCAATCAAAAATCTGTTGCCATATTCTGCTATATTCTCTTTTTTAAATCCTTTATCTTTTATCTTCCAATCAATCATCAAAATATCCTTATTATCTGAGGCTGCATATATACTCTTCTCCACATATATCAACAAGTGAATCGTATACTCTTATACTTACCTCGCTATCATTTTTTGGTGTAATAATTACTTTGTCCTTTGTTACCTTTACCTTGAGAATCTGATTTCCATATTCAATACTAAATGAATAGCTATCCCACTGCTTTGGAATGCTAGGTCTGATAGTCAAAATATCTCCGTCAGATCTGAGTCCACCAAATCCATATACTATATTCATCCACGCTGCTGCAATCGATGTAGTATGAAGTCCCTGATTTGTATTTCTGTTGTAGTTGTCCAAATCCATTCTTGTAGCAAATCTAAAGAACTCGTAAGCTTCATCCTCTTTGCCAAGCTGCGAAGCAAGCACAGAATGAATAGATGGAGAAAGTGAACTTTCATGTATGCACAAAGGCTCATAATATTCATAATTTGCCTTCAGCTGTTCAAATGTAAAGCTTGAATTAAACAAGAACATAAACATCAGAACATCAGGCTGTTTAATCATATCGTTTCTGTAAATTCTCTCATATGACCAATGATCATAAAGTGGGAATTCCGAAATAGGTATTGAATCAATATCCACATGTGGAATCTTGTAGAAACCGTAATGCTGTTCGAAAAGCTTTGTCTCATCATCATATAGAATAATCATGTTATCTGCGACTTTTCTAAAGTTTTCAATTTCTTCTTCCTTAAAGCCTATCTTTTCTACCACTTCACTATATGCTTCCGGATTTAATTCCTTGATTTGGTTTAAAACCATCAAGGTGTATTCCAATGTGAACCTGGCCATATAGTTTGTATAACAATTGTTATGTACCATCATCTGGAATTCATCAGGTCCCATAACACAATAGTAGCCATATTTACCTTCTTTGTCGTAATCGCCTCTGGTTACTAACATACGGCTTATTTCTATTAACATTTCCAGTCCATATTTTTCTAAGAATTCTGTGTCTGAAAACATCTTCTCATAAAACCATATTCCATAAGCAACTGCGGTTGATGCCTGCAGCTGTAGGCTTGCATGCTGCCAAAGATTACAACACTCTTTTCCGCTTATTGTTGCGATTGGATAAAATGCACCTTCGCAGTCTAGTTGCTTTGCACGGTTTCTCGCCTCATCCAATGTCTTGTATCGGAAATACAAAAGATTTCTGGCACCTTCTTTATTGTTAAAAATAAAGAACGGTAAACAACAAGTCTCTGTGTCCCAGAAAGCATTTCCATTGTAGGCTTCACCCGTTAAACCTTTTGCCCCAATGTTTGTGCCTTCTACTGCACCATGATATGTTTGATACATTTGGAAAATACAGAACCTAATACCTTGCTGGTTATCTAAATCCCCTTCAATCTCAATATCAGATTTGTCCCATACCTTCTGCCAGTATTCTTTTGTCTGTGCTAATACGCTATCAAAACTAACACCTTCAATATCGTTTTTCTCTACAAGCTTTTTGTACTCAACCTCATCGACTCCATCTCTTTTAGTTGTTATATCCACAACCTTTGTGATAGTTTTTGTTTCTCCGGCGCTAACAGATACATTAATGTTGATTGCTACTTTTTTATCCTCCAGCAATTCATCTGCATAAACACCATCTCCATAAACTAAAGCCTTGCAGTAAACTTTCTTTTTGGTTTGAGGAGTGATAGCTTCTATAAACATTTTTCCTATACCTTCAGAATCCGGACGACACACATTTTTGTCTATCTCTTCCCAAAGATTCTTTTTCTGCATCTGATGGATGACAGTAAAATCAAGACCACTTGAAACCTTTATCTCTCCATCAAAATCTATTGATTCAAAAGTGATTTTCTGAACGCCAAATGAAACATCTGTCATTGAGAGAACTCTCTCAAAAATCACTTTTACTTTTCCTTCCTTTGTGTGCCATACAAAGCTTCTTGTAAGCACGCCTGTTTTCAAATCCAGCTCTCTTTCAAAATCTGAGAATGTAGATTCTGCCAAATCTAATTTTTCTTCTCCAACGCTAATTCGTGTGTAAAGCCAATCTACTGAATTTACCATAAATTCCATAAAATCGACTATTCCTTTGTAATGACCATAATCAGGTTTTGTCATTTCGTATATTCCGTTGAAGTAGCTACCCTGCAAAGTATCTTTCGAATATCCTTCTTCAAAATATCCTCGGACTCCCATATATTCATTTCCCAATGAAAATACTGATTCCGCAACCTGGCTATATGCCGGGTCAAATCCCTTTTCAACTACTTTCCAAGGTAATATTTCAAAATATTTGTCTGCTATTTTAGCCATAATAAACCTTCCTTAATCAAAAAGTTGGCCCACATAAAAGGAATTTGATTTTAATAAAGGAGTTTTGAGCCAACTTTTGTTTTTATCTTTCTCTATCCCTTTACAGCTCCACCTGTAGCTCCATCCATAATCTTTTTCTGGAAGATTATAAACAAAATTGTAGGTGGTATGATTGCAAAGAATATAGCTCTAATAATGTCTATGTCGGTAGTTCTTGATGACATAAACGAATATAGCTTAACCATAACTGTTTCCTTGCCAGATCCATTCAATGTCAAATATGGCAAGAGGAAATCCGACCATGCGGCCGTTACCGAAAATATAACAATTACCGCCACTATAGGCTTTGAGAGTGGCAATACTATTTTGTAAAAAATCTGTAGTGCGTTACATCCGTCAAGCTTTGAAGCTTCTATCAGTTCTTTTGGAATTCCCTCAAAGAATTCTTTAAACAACACTACCCAAAATGCATTTGCTCCATAGCTAAACCACAATGGAATAAATGAATTTGTAAGTCCTAATCTGTTAATGTTGCAGAACAAAGCAACGATGCTGGTTGTCGTTGGAATCAAAAGACTCCACATAACAAGGCCATTTACAATCTTATATCCCTTTGGTTTTATAACTCCAAGCACGTATGCCAACAGTCCGTTAAAAATAACCGCACAAAGTGTGGCTCCAAGCACCATAACAAATGAGTTCTTATAGTAAACCAAAAAGCCTAATCTGTTCCATGTATCCTTGAATCCGTCAAGGCTAAAATTCTCTGGCAGGATATGTGTAGATACAGCCAGCTCTTTTAAATCCTTAAAGCCTGCCAAAAATACCCACACTGCCGGGAACAACGCTATGATAGCCAAAATTATGCAGGCAATCATTACGATTATAGACAAGACCTTTACTCGGGGAGTTTTTATATCAAAGCCTCTTATAGCGCCATCTGTTTTATTACTATATTTGTCAAAAAACATAACTCCCTCCTTTTTAATCTTCTTTTGATTTTGTCAGCTTCATGTACAGTCCGCTCAAAAGAATTAAAACTATACATATCATTACTGAAAGTGCTGCTGCATAAGGATAATTGAAATCCTGGAATGCATATCTGTATACAAGAAGCATTACAGATATACTTGCATTGTTTGGTCCACCGTTTGTCAAAACCAATGGCTCATACAATATCTGGAATACAGATATTACCTGCAATATAAGCATTGTCTTTCCCATACTTAATATCGATGGGATTGTAATATGGAATATTCTCTGCATAACACCTGCACCGTCAATTGCAGCTGCTTCATAATATTCCGGATTTATGCCACTGATGCTTGCCATATATATGAGGGAGGTTGAACCGAATCCCTTCCATGTAAGTGCCAAGACTATCAGAGGAACAACCAGAGCCGCGCTGTTAAGCCACACCGACGGCTCTATTCCACATTTTCCAAGTAATATATTTAAAACACCTGTGTCCCCCGGTTTGAAGAAATAAACCCACATAATTGACACCGCCATACCCGGCACGATGTTTGGAAAATATACTGCTGTTCTGAAAAAGCCTTTCATATGTACTGTTTCACTAATAAGTATTGCTGCAATAATAGGAACGAGAAATCCAATTATCAATGACCATAGAATATATTTAAAGGTGTTCAAAAAAGCTGCCTTGAAATATACGCTGTTAATTACGGCTTTGTAATTGTCCAATCCCACAAATTCCTGTAGGTTAACACCTCTTGCCGAATACAATGACATACGAATACTTTCTAAGAGAGGTTCCCACACAAAGAATGTAAATAAAATCAATGTAGGCACCATTATGAGCCATCCTATCAAATCGCTTTTTCTGAATTTTATTTTTTTAGATATTGCAGTCGCATCTGTGATTTTATCTATTTTTTTAGCAGCGATAGTCGCGTCTGCGCTTCTATTTCTTTTCAAAGCCGAAACCTCCCTTTCTTTTATGATTTATTTTGTCTTCTGAAATTCACTATCAAGAATTGTCTGATAGTTGTCATTTGCTGTCTTCATAAGTTTTTCAATATCACATTTCTTGTCTGTTATAACAGCCTGAAGTACGTTTGTAAGCTCTGCGTACATTTTCTGTGGATCTCCAGGCTCTTCTGCCTTAAGATTTCCATCTTCCTGTGTTTTTTCGAAATATGAATCAAACATTCTTGAATCAACATTCTGATATTCTGACAAAACTTCGTTTTCTGCGTCAATTCTTTCCTGGTTAGTCCAGCATGGGAATGGCTTAATTACAGGCACGCCATTTGTTACTCTCTTCTGAGCATCCTGCTGCAAGCCTAACTTCATTGTGTCATTAACATCCGGAGTCTTACCCATAACCTCAAGGAAATCTAAAGCTGCATCTATTTCAGCATCTGTAGCATCCTTTGAGAACATATATGGAACACCACCTGATAATGAATACTGGTCACCATTAGGACCTGCCGGAATTGGGCACATAGCAAGTTTCTTTGTGTCAAGTCCGAATACCTGTGTTGGCTGATCAACAGCATCGTTAGCAGCTATGTACATTGCACATGAACCTGTTCCTAACTGCTGGAAACCGGATGTCCAGTCTTCCGCTGTTGGATCAGATGTCAATACATCATATTTCCATTTCAAATCATATACATACTTCATTGCTTTTATAGCTTCCGGTGAATTAAGATTTGCTGTATATGTTCCGTCGCCATTATCCTTTGTCAATGTAGCTCCGAAGCACCATGCAATATTTGAGAAGTGCCATCCACCACTGTTATCTTTTGCTAACAAGCATAAACCTGCAGCACCTGTTTTATCTTTGATTTTCTTTGCTGTCTGTGCAAGCTCTTCCCATGTCTGTGGGAATTTTGGAACACCGTCTTTATCAACAAGACCAGCTTCCTCAAAAAGCTCTACATTACACATAACTCCCAATGCATAAGCATCTCTTGCAAGACCATAAATATGTCCTTCATCATCAGATAAAATATCTAAAACTGATGAGTTCATCTTTGTATCCCATCCACGTTCCTTTAACTGCTTTGTGATATCAGCTACAAGGCCTTGCTGGATGAGCTTCTGTGGTTCTGTAAACCATGTTTCAAAAATAGTTGGGCAGTTACCTGATTCTGCCAATGATACAAATGTATCAGTTGCATATGTATAATGATCCGGTTCTACTGTTACATCCTTGTGTGTTTCATTAAATGTGTCAACATATCCCTCAAACGTTGCCACATCATCCTTTAAATCATCTGATGGCCAAATTCCTAATGACAATGTTGTCTTTCCATCATCCTTCTTTCCTGAACCGCCACATCCTACAAGCAATGTTGCTGACATTGCGGCGATAAGTCCACATGTGATAATTCTTCTTACCATACTCTTTCTCATATTCTTTCTCCTTTTTCAAAAATTAAATCGTTAAGAGTTTAACGATAAACCTATAATATTTAACCTCTAGCCTTATTTATCTAGTATTAATGCCTTTTTATCGACAAAAAATATAAACAGCCTCCGCTCTCGAGGTTTAACGTTAAACTAAATATATCATTGTGCAATCTGTTTGTCAATTACTTTATTTCAAAAAATTTTTTGTGAAAATTACATATTATTTCATTATTTTGGACAGACTCTATTTTTTTAACTTTCGGTATCATTTCGCTTGTTTTTCTTTGTTTGATACCACTCATTTGTCGTATCAGTTTATAATTGCTAATTTTTAGTATCATTCTGGATTTTTTTGATTATTTGATACCTCTTTTGCCATAGCTTTTCTTGAATTTTCATGAGTGCGGTATCAAACATACTCTTTTTCT